>DRHE01000346.1 GCA_011049745.1 Spirochaetales bacterium
GCCATTTTCAGTGGCGGCTTTAACGTCGATGAAGTCATAGCCTACTTCAAGGGCCAGGATGATCTTGCACTTCTGCATTGCCGTCATATGTTCCTCGGTCAATGGCCTGTCGATTACGATTAGAGCATCCGCATCGGCTATGGCTGCTTTAAACTTATTTTCATCGAGTTCTTTGAATGGGCAGAGGTCCGCATCTGCTTCTTTGGCCCGTTTATGAAAAAAGTCCAGTTCAAAGAACTTCAAATAGACTCTGTCGCCGACGGTAACAATTCTTTTGCTCATACACCTTTATAGGAGAGCATACTCATTATGTCAAGAAAAGTAATTCTCACTATTTGGAATTTATAAACATTGATTTTGTGTTCCCTCTTTTTTATAATGTACCCTATGATGAAAGATACCTTTTGCCATTCGGTTGAGCCGGAGTATATAGAATACCTCAGGGATGAGTCTCGCCTGCAGGGAAAGGCTGAGACTATCTCCTTTCCCAGTAATGAGGAAGAGGTACGGCAGTTTATTACCAGGTTGAGTGCTTCGGACACGCCCGTAACGGTCCAGGGTGCCCGTACAGGCATCTCGGGCGGGGCCGTGCCTCTTGAGGGCCATATCCTGAACCTGAGCCGGATGGACCGGGTGCTGGGCTTGAGCCAGGATGGAAATCGTTTTCTGCTGCGTGTGCAGCCGGGAATTCCGCTGGAAAAGATTAACGAAGCGCTTCATAATAGAGAATTCGTTTCGGAATATTGGGACAGGAATTCTAAAGAAGTCCTGGAGGCCTTTCAACAGGCCGGTGTATATTTCTTTCCCCCCGATCCAACGGAAGCCACGGCCTCCATCGGCGGAATGGCGGCAAATAATGCCTCCGGAGCACGCTCATTCTTCTACGGCCAGACCAGGAATTATATAGAGGCACTGAGGGTGGTGCTTCACGATGGATCTGTGGTTACCTTGCGTCGTGGTCGGCAGAAGGCTTTAGGGCACTATTTCCACCTCCGGACCGAAGACGGAAGGGTTCTGGAAGGGGAGCTTCCTTCGTATACGCTGCCCCGGGTCAAGAATGTTGCCGGGTACTTTGTGCAAGAAAACATGGATCTCCTCGACCTGTTCATCGGTTCAGAGGGTACTCTGGGGGTAATCACAGAATTGGAGTTGATTCTCATCCCTTATCCCCAGGCAGTCTGGGGCATCATGTGCTTCTTTGCAGAAGAGGCCCAGGCTGTACGCTTCGTATGCCGCCTGCGCGGCGATGAGCAATCGGCTGAGGGAGAGCTGCGTGGTTGTGCGTTATACAGCGTAGACACTGCCGCTGCGCCGCCGACTATACCGGCGGACCAGCCGGTAGCTCTGGAGTTTTTCGACAGCCATGCCCTTGACCTTCTTCGGATACAGAAGGATGAGAATCCCGCTTTTGCCGAGCTCCCGGCTGCACCGCAGGATCAGGGAGCAGCAATCTATGTAGAGTACCACGGGAAGAATGAAGAGCAGATTGAGGAGCAGGTACTCTCCATGGCCGAGCTTATGGCCGAATGCGGCGGTGATGAGGACTCTACATGGATGGCTACCAACACAGGTGAGCTGCATCGGTTGAAGAGCTACCGTCATGCCCTTCCTGAGGCAGTGAATCTGCTTATTGATGAGCGGCGAAAGAAGGACCCCGGGCTGACAAAGCTTGGAACGGACATGGCGGTCCCGGATTGTGGCTTGGAACAGATCCTGGCGCTCTACAACAACGACCTGGAGGCTTCCGGTTTGGAGTATGTGAAATTCGGGCATATTGGCAATAATCACATCCATGTAAATATCCTGCCCCACAGCCTGGAAGAGTATGACCAGGGGAAGTTGCTGTATACCCGGTGGGCTGATGCTGTGGTTAATCTGGGGGGAACTGTTTCAGCCGAACACGGAATTGGCAAACTTAAGAGGGATCTTCTGGTCAAGATGTTCGGCCCTAAAATAATAAAGCAGATGCAGACCCTGCGGCAGATCTTCAATCCTAAGGACTTGCTCAACCGGGGGAACAGCGTATAACAGCTTTTCCGGCCGCTCAGCAAATACTTTCATTGACCAATAATCAATGCTAAATTAAAAAATTGACAACCAACAAATACCATGTTTTTATAAATTCCTACAAAAGGTGGATGTCAATATGAAAAAGATGATCATTGGTAATCAAGCTATAGCTTACGGTGCTCTGGCTGCAGGGGTCCACGTGGTTGCCGGGTATCCGGGAACACCATCATCCGAAGTTCTCACGGAGCTGCTCAAGTACGCTCAAAACAACCCTGAGGCGCCTTATGTAGAATGGAGCGTCAATGAGAAAGTTGCCTTCGAAATCGCCGCCGGAGCTGCCTGGACCGGCAAGCGTGCCCTGGCTGCCATGAAAATGTCAGGAGTGAACGTCGCTGCCGATTCTATTCTTTCGGTAGCCTATTCCGGCACCAGGGGAGGACTGGTTCTCTACATCGCCGATGATCCGGGAGCAGAAGCAGGCATGCCTGAGCAGGACACCAGAGTGTTCGCACTCTGGGCCGGATTGCCTGTGCTTGAGACTTCAAGCCCGGAACAGGCTTATTACCAGTGTCAGTTTGCCTTCGAGCTCTCTGAAGCAACGGAACTCCCGGTGATCTTGCGCTCCGTTACCTCTGTAGCACATGCCCAGGAGCTGATAGAGGCGGATTTTTCTTATCAACCTCTACACCGGGAGCCTGAATTTGAAAGGGATATCTCCCGCTTTACCAAGGCTGGTTCCGCCATTTGCCTGGACCAGCATCACACTCTTTTAACCAGGCTCGATAAGGCGGAGAAAATTATCAGCCAACGCAACATAAACTGTATGGTAAACAAAAAAAACACTCTTTTCGCCATCAGTGCAGGAAGCCTCAAACCCTACCTTATAGAATCGCTGCCTCCGGAAGAAGAAATCGGGGTGGTATACCTGGAATCCACATATCCCCTGGATCAGGAGCTGATTGACAGGGTTTTAGAGCAGGCTGATCGAATTGTCATCTTCGAAGAACTTGAAGCTGTGGTGGAGATGCTCATTCGCAGCCGGGCCGACATGAAAGGCTTTAAGGGTACGATCATAGGCAAGATGGATGGTGTTCTGCCAAGGGTGGGCAGGTACAGTAAGAAAGAGATCCTTAAAGGACTGGCTGCTTTGAAGCAGGAAAGTGTTAAAGAGGAAGGCTTGAAAGAGGCTATCACTGTAAAACATACGATCACATTCTGCGCCGGCTGTCCTCACCGGGGAACCTACATGGCACTGAACAGGGCTCTTAGAAAGACAAAGCTGGGTAAAAAGGAAACCATTGTGACCGGGGATATCGGCTGCACAATTCTGGGTATGAACCCTCCCTTCGATTCCTGCTGGACCGAGGTATCTATGGGTTCCAGCATCGGCCTGGCTCAGGGCTTTGTAAGCGCGGGAGTTGAAAAACCGGTGGTGGCTACTATAGGTGATTCCACTTTCTTTCATGCCGGGATTCCGCCCCTGATCAACGCTGTTCAGCACCGGGTGAATCTCCTGCTTATCATTCTTGACAACGGCTGGACCAGTATGACGGGATTTCAGGTCAACCCCGGCACGGACGAAGAGTTTCAGAGTTCGAATACCAGACGGGTAAACCTGGATCGAATTGTCGAGGCTATCGGTGTGGATTATCTTAAGGTTATCCAACCTTTCGAGATGGATGATGCTGTAGATGTGATCAAAGAGGGGCTGCTTGGGAAAGGAGTACGGGTGATAATTTCCCGTGAGGAATGCGCCATTACCAGGGGCCGCAGAGAACCCTGGCAGAGGATATATGAAATCGATTCCAAGAAGTGCACCTTCTGCAAATCCTGCCTGAGGGAAACAGGATGCCCCGCACTTTCGGTCAAGGCCATGGAGGATAATCAAGTTATGTGGATTGACCCGGAACACTGTACAGGTTGCAGTCTGTGTTACACTTGTTGCCGTTTTGATTCCATTCACGGAAAAGGGAGGTAAAGGATGTTTAAAAGCATGTTCGTTACCGGCCTGGGGGGCCAGGGAGTCATTACTTTTGCCAGGCTTATGGCCGGATACGCATCAAATCAGGGATTGAAGGTATCATTGTTTAACTCCAAGGGC
>DRHE01000347.1 GCA_011049745.1 Spirochaetales bacterium
CATACTCGCCTATTCCCCCCTGGGCTATTCCCTCTTCAACAAGAGCAACAAATTCGTAATCGGCTAAAATATTCGCCAGATACTCTTCGTCAATGGGCTTGATAAAGCGTAGATTATAGAGATCCGCGGTTATTTTCTTATCAGCCAACACCTTCAGAGCTCTCTGTACTTCTGTAATAATTCCGCCAACACCAATGAGCAGCACCCGGCCGTCATGCTGCTCAATATGGATTCCTCTACCCTCTGTAAGCTCCAGGGAAAATGGCGGCGATTCTTCGGCACAGACTGCTTTCGGGTAACGGATTACCACAGGTTTATCCAGACTCAGCGCATAGCGGAACATCCTCTCCATTTCACCTTTAGTAGCCGGAGAGAGAATAGTCAGAGAGGGTATTGACCTGAGTAAGGGAATATCAAAGACCCCGTGATGGGTCTCGCCATCTTCTCCTACCACACCTGCCCGGTCCACAGCCAGGATTACGGGCAGCCCCGGCAGCACAACATCATGGATAACCTGATCAATAGCCCGCTGCATGAAAGTGGAGTAGATAGCAACCACGGGTCGAAGCCCGGCTGTGGCCAGGCCGGCAGCAAAGGTCACTGCGTGCTGTTCCGCAATGCCCACATCATAAAAGCGCCCGGGATACCTGGCCTTAAAGAGACTCAAGCCCGTGCCGTCGGTCATAGCAGCAGTTATACATACGATCCTTTTATCTTCAGCAGCAAGTTTGGTCATGATCCCTGAAAAAGCATGGGTAAAGGTCAGATTCCCTTTAGATTCGATCTTGCCGTCAAGAATCGAAAAGGGAGAAACCCCATGGTAAAGGGTAGGATTGCCCTCTGCGTGAATATAACCTTTACCCTTGACTGTGGTTACATGCACAACCACCGGATTATCTATTCTCCTGATATTACTCAGCACACTGGTCAGCAGGCGAATGTTGTGGCCATCGATCGGCCCAATATATTCAAAGCCAAAATCAGAAAAGAGAGTCTCTCTGAAAATCAGGGCCTTCATTCCTTTTTTCATCCGGTAGATCAAGCGCATCAGCGGTTCTCCGACAAAGGGTATCTGTCTTACACCATTGTCAAAATGCCGGCGAAAAACCTGGTAAAAAGGAGTGGCGGTTAAGCGGCTTAAATGTGAAGATATTGCCCCTACATTGTCACTGATAGACATATTATTGTCATTCAAAATAATAATCAGCCCCTTGCCTAAATGGCTGGTATAATTCAGCGCTTCCAGTGCCATACCCCCTGTCAGGGCACCATCCCCGATAACCGCAACAACCTTGCCCGCTGTTTTTCTGATGCTCATGCCTTCAAGTATTCCCAGGGCCGCAGAAATTGAGGTGGAGGCATGGCCCGTATCTACAATATCATGCTCGCTTTCAGCACGTTTAGGAAAGCCGGAAATACCGCCCATCCGGCGCAGGGAAGAAAATTTTTCTCTGCGGCCGCAGATCAACTTATGAGTATAGCACTGGTGGCCCACATCCCAGATTATTTTATCCTGTGGAGACTCGAAGACCCGGTGCAGGGCAATAGTCAGCTCCACTACGCCCAGATTGGAGGCCAGGTGGCCGCCGTTTGCACTCACCACCTCTATAATAAGCCTGCGGATTTCCCGCGCTAAGGATCCTAATTTTTTAGCGGGTAGAGCCTTAAGATTATCAGGACCATTGATTGAAGAGAGAAGAGGATATCTATTCATCGGTGTTATTTACCTATTTAAAAATTATATCAACAATCCGGTTAATATACAGGAGTAAAAGCTCATTTTTCCGTGAATCTGTGAGCTGATAGCCGCTGCCGGCCTGGGCTGCTGCCGGCATTGAAGCTCCGGGCTCCTCGCCGGCCCCTTCGGTAGTTGTACCAATGGGGCCCGTGCCCGTGGGAAGGCTCCTGCTGATTTCTTCTATATCCCCGCCGGCAACAACTTCCCCGTCCGGCTCAAGCAGGGTACGGAAGACCAGCCTGGCATCCGCCAACCTGGAAAAATCTATTCGCTTATCAGAGCCCAAAAGAGCCGGCTCGAGCCAACCGGTCAGGGTAATAGATTCCTCTTTGCCCTCAAAGGATACACTGCGCACACCCCTGATAAATGCCCTGCCGGTATCATCTATCTCCTGCACCCGGGTTCCGATAGAGCTTTTAATTTCATACTCTTCACTGCCCTTAACGGAACGATCCCCGCGCGATGAACCTGAAGGAAGGAATGAAAAAAGCTCGCCATATTCACCACCGCTGAGCTCCAGGGTGAGACTCTTGGTATCACTGCTCGTGGACGTAAAGGAGAGAGAGGAGGAGCTGTCTATTTCCACAATTACAATATCTCCGGGAGTTAAACGCCCATCCCCGGACAATAAACCGCCGGAACCGGGAGTCCAGAGACTCTCGGAACCGGATAGAGCGGCGATTAGTAATAAAGGTAATATAATTAATTTTTTATAAATTAACTTCACAAAGCTCTCCTACCATGATTATCCGTAGGCGGCCTCATAAAAATAAACTATTTCTTCTTATGTCTACTTTTACGCAATTTTTTCTTTCGCTTATGCGTTGCAATCTTATGTCGTTTCTTTTTCTTTCCACATGGCACTTAAACTGCCTCCTTTACTATTATTTGACTAAACCTAAAAAAAGCATCGCTTTGATATTTTTCAACTGAACCTGTCAAGGGCATAGCTGCCTTGAAGCACTTATTATGCAAAAGAAGGCGGCAGGGAGTCAAGTAGAGATTTATGTACCTGTTTATCCAGAAAGCGGCTGATTGTTTCCCTGATCGCGGTTATCTGGCCAGGATCGAACCAGAGCACTTCAGGTAGTGACCGTAAAAAAGTAAGTTGCCTTTTTGCGTATCTACGGGAATTACGCTTAATCAATTCACGCAACCCCCCAATAGACAAACACCCTTTCTGCATCTCAAAGAATTCACGATAACCGATTCCCTGCATACCGGGATCATCCCACTTGCAACCCCTTTCCATCAGAGATACAATTTCTTTAACCAGGCCCCGCTCAAACATCCGGTCAACACGACTGTCAATCCGTTTATAGAGTTCCTCTCTTTCCCTATTGAGCCCGATCAGCAGAAAATTATAATCCTTTCTGACAGTACCGGGAACCTGGAAAGATGATAGAGGCTTACCCGTTACCCTGAAAACTTCCAGAGCTCTGATTATCCGGTAGGTATCTGCAGCCCCTATTTTTTCAGCGCTCCGGACATCTACTTCCTGTAATTTATTGTAGATAAATAAATTTCCCTTTTCTATATGAAGCCGTTTCAGCTCTTCCCTGATTTCCAGGTCTCCGGGGGGAGAAGCAGGCAGACCGAATATGAAACTACGCAGATAAAAGGCTGTGCCGCCCACAATAACCGGCAATTTCCGGCGCCCGCTTATCTCCCTGATCAAGTCTTCAGTGTGATGCACAAACATTCCGGCATTAAATTGAAAAGAGGGCTCAACCAGACCGATCAGGTGATATTTAATCCGCTCCAGTGTTTGCCTGGAGGGTTTAGCGGCGCCGATATCCAGATAACGGTAAACCTGCATGGAATCAGCATTAATTATCTCATAACTGGAATCTAAAAGTTTATTGACAGTTTCAGTTTTACCAACCCCGGTGGGACCCAGGAGAATAATAACGGGTAGAACTGTTTTTTCCGCTGATTCAGGATTCGAGACGGTATCTAACCTTTTCAGTCAAAATCTGCTTAATAGCGATGGAAACCACTTTGCTCTTACTGGCCTCCAGCTCATCATCGCCTGCCAGATTTATCTGCAAAGCCCGTTTGATAGCCGCGTTTGTTAACTGGTATGCATTACTGTTATTTGAAATTAAAAGATCCAGGGGAATTATCATAGAAATAATATAGCAAAATTCAAGCCAATTGTAAAGATATAACTAAATATTTTTTATTTTCTTAATGATCTGGTCAACAACATAAAATTGATCGCCCTTTTCCGTATCCACAACCACATCGACAAAGTCGTATTTATCGATATCTATTCCATACAGTCTCAGGTAACGCTGATGATCGCGCGTATCACGTTCAGCCATGGCTGCTAAGGCTTCATCGACACTTAAACCTTCTCTTCCCGCAATCCGGCCGGCGCGCGCCTGCGGAGAAGCCTTAAGGTATACCTTCAAGTCAGCATTCTTTAACAGCCAGATCGCCAGACGTGAGGCTATTATACATTTCCCGGAAGCGGCGAGATCCAGCTGGCGTTTATCCACGAAAAGATCATATTTATCATCATTCTCTGCCAGCAGGCAGAGCTCTTCAAAATCCATTTTCTTCTCTTCAGACAGATCATGAAAGGTGTAATTTATCAATTTCAACCCCAGTTTCCGGGATAGCATACCGGATACTGTGGAGTTCCCGCAGCCGCTCTTACTGGAAACCGCGATCCGCAGATTATTCAACATTCCGGAGCTGCTCCCTGATCTTTTCTATAGCATCTTTCACGGTGATCACCGCCGCATTCACTGCGGCGAGCCGGCTCTTAGAGCCTATGGTATTTATCTCTCTATTCAATTCCTGGCAGATAAAATCAAGCTTCTTACCCACAGCCCCCTCCTTCGCTATGGTGAAGCGGAAATTGCTCAGGTGCGAAGCAAGGCGCACAATTTCTTCATTAACATCAGATTTCATCAGCATTACCGCCATTTCCGAATAGATACGTGTTTCATCCACTGCATCACCCAGGAGTTCCTCGAAACGGGAGCGGAGTTCACTTTTTATAAACTGCTCCAATTCCGGAATAGCCTGCTCAATGAATACCCGCTGCTCTTTGATAATCGATAGATTACTCTCAATATCCTTGCAGGTGCTTTCACCCTCCCGGTTTCTTGTCTCTTCAAACTCATTATAGGCCTCCACCAACAGGGGCTCCAGCAGCTGCCAGTATTTATCTATCTCCAGGGTCTTATCGAGCTTGATAATCCCCTCAATTCTTAATAGATGGGAAAGCCTGATAGTGTCGGTTATTCCCGCTTCCGCGGCCAGTTCCTCCAATATCCGCCGGTAGGCCTGAACGCTCTTCCTGTCCAGCCGCACCTCAATATCCTCCTCAAATTCAGTGACTTTCAGCGCCAGCTCAACACGACCGCGTATTATTCTCTGTGAAAGGAAATCCCTGACCCTGGCCTCCAGAGGAGCCAGGAATTGCGGCAGGTAGATATAGAGATCTAGAAAACGGTTATTGTAGGATTTTAAATTTAATGACAGATGGATCTTCTTATTCCGATATTCACTAAAACCGAAACCGGTCATACTCTTCATTTAATCTCTCCTCTGAATTTTTCATAAAGCCGTTTCCCCAGCTCCCAGTTATTACCCGCC
>DRHE01000348.1 GCA_011049745.1 Spirochaetales bacterium
ATTCATTAATTACACTACGCAGGAAGCGCCACTGGCTTGCTATTTTCACCGCCGGAATACTTCCCCTGTGTACCATGCGCAGCACGGTCTTTTCGGCCAGCTTTAAATATTGAGCTACCTCGCTTAGGGTCATAATATCAAGGGTGTTCTGATCTCTCTGTCCTATATAGTCCATTATAATCCCTTATAGCCCTTTATAGTCTATAATAATGAACTATAAATAAAAGTCAATAGGTATTAAAGTAAATCTTTAAGCTCGCGGGCATTCTGCACAGCCTGGCCCCGGCTGTGATTGTTGAAAGCGACCAGCAGCAGCCGCACACGTGCTGCAAGATATCTGATCCGTTCTATCCAGGAGGAGAGCTCTTCCTTACTATAAAGATAGTCATAGCGGCTGGTGTTGTCGCCCTGCCACCAGTTATGACAGTTTCGTCCGTGAAAGCGAACATAGGCCAGATCACCCGTTACCACTGCTTCAGGCCGGAGCAGCCCGGGCAGGTCAGGCTGATCAACACAGACAAAGGCGACACCCAATTCGCATAAACCCCGGTAAACCGATTCCTTCTGCCATTTGTTATTGCGGAACTCTACTGCCAGGGGAAGCCCCTTGAACTCGGTGCAGATCCTTTTTAAATACCTGCGTGAATCGGGGTTGTAGTGGAAGCTGTAGGGAAATTGAAAGAGCACGGCAGCGAGTTTTGCTGCATCGCGCAGAGGAGAAATTCCCTGTTTGAAGGTTCTTGCAGACTCGGTAAAGTCAGCAGACTGCTCATGGGTCAGGCTCTGGTGCGCCTTAATAGTGAAGGTAAAGCCATCCGGGGTCTGGCGTACCATGCGCTCCATGGTCCCGGGATCGGGCTGGCGATAGTAGCTGAAGTTGAGCTCCACAAAAGGGAACTCGGCTCCATAGAGGGAGAGGAATTCATGCTTTGGGGTGCCGGGTGGATATAAAGGACCGAGCCAATCAGTATAGGAGAAGCCGCTGGTTCCGATCAGGATATTGTCCATATAATAAGTATACCATGAAAAAGGGCGGGAAATCGATATCGAGTAAAGCTTATTAACAAGGCTGGTTATTGACTCTGCGGCAAAATAAAATATATGGTTAGTGGCTCGGTTTGGCCGGGCGGCAGCACTTCAGGCGGATTGCAGTGGTTGGCCGGGCTTAAGTGCTTCAGCCGGATAGCCTCATTTAACCGGGCGGCAGCGCCTAATAGTGAAAATAAGGAGAATATAATTAGACATGAATCTGAAGAAACTGCTCAACCGGGATAACATCCTCCTGGAGCTGAAGAGTGAAGAGAAGGTTGAGATCATTGAAGAGATGGTAGATCTTTTGGTAAAGGCCGGAAAGGTGGAAGATAAACAGGCGGCTCTGCAGGTTGTACTGGAGCGGGAGAAAAAGATGTCTACCGGATTGGAGCAGGGGATCGCAGTGCCCCACGGCAAGACTGATTCCGTTAAGGAGCTGGTTGTAGCCCTGGCCTTAAAAAAGGAGGGAGTGGATTTTGCCGCTCTCGACGGCCGCCCCTCCAGGATCTTTATTATGACTATCTCTCCTGCCAGCCACTCAGGACCGCATATCCAGTTTCTGGCGGAAATATCCAGGCTGCTGAACCGTGAGGATATCAGAAACGAGATATTGAAGGCTGAAAGCCCTGACCAGGTAGTAAAAGCCCTGACCTGAAATGCACACAAAGATCAAGGCACAAAAGATATATAATAAGGGCTTATATTAAGTTAATTGAAATATTACCCACTTGGCGTTATCTTTAATGGTAAATGAAGAAAATATCCTTTGTTATCATATTATTATTCACAAGCTTCTGGCTTTACTCGTTAAGTAAAGAGAGACTTTTCACCGAAGCCGAAAACCTCTACTACAGCGGTAATTACCTTTTTGCTTTAGAAGCCTATACAGATTTTTTAGCTGCCCAACCCCTTTCCGATCAGGCAGCCGAAGCCCAATACCGGCAGGGTCTCTGTCTTTTCTATTTAAAGCGTTATACCGAGGCTTTGGATATTTTTTCCGGTTTAAATAAAAGATACCCGTCAAACCCTTTTTCAGGTTATGTTTTATTATGGAGCGGCATCAGCCTCTATAACCTTGGCAATTTTCCTGAGTCAATCGCAGAGCTCTCTCAATTCTTGAATCAAATATCTGATCCTGAATTGATCCCCCAGGCTCTTTTATACCGGTCACTATCGGGTGTGGCTCTGAATGATTTTCCGGAAGCTGTTGCCGGCCTCGAGTCTTTAGTAGAAGAATACCCTGATTCATCGGCCTCCGGGCATGGGATAATAGTGCTTCTCTACAGCTACCTGAAAACAGGGCGTTATGATGACCTTCTCCTCCTGGCCCAGGAAATCGGTGCGGGCGAAGTGCCGGAAAAGTGGCAGGATCATTATCAGCTTTATATTGCTGAGGCTCTCTGGGAAAAGGCGGAGTTGCTGAAAGCAAAAGAGATCTATAAACGCCTGCTTGATGCGCCGGCTGAAGTAGCTACCGTGGCCTTTCGCCGGCTCTTTATAACCGCCCAACGGGAGCATGATCTCAGTCAGATGGAAAAGCTGATCCGGAGCGCGGAAGAGCGCTTTTCCCATGAAAAGAAGGTTTTAATGGATCTCTGGCTGCGCGCCGGCATAGAGAGTTATAAGCGGGATAATCTCGCTTTAGCTGAATATTTCCTGTTAAAGATATGGGGGTTGCCCGACCGGGGGAAGATAAGTGAGGCTGTTCCTCTATATCTTGCCGAGATCTACGTTAAGCGTGAGGAAATTGAAGAAGCCTTTACTCTGCTGCAAAGCTACCTTAAAGTGCAGGATAGCGCTGCCGCTCTTATGCGTCTGGCTGATCTCTATCTGGCCCTGGAGAATTATGAGCAGGCGGTTGAGTATTACCAGCGCTTTATGGAAGAGTACCCGCGGAATGAGCGTTATAATGAAGCGGGGTATCTACTCTGCTACAGCTATTACCGCCAGGATGCTCTCGATAATGCTTCAGTTTTAACTGTAAAACTGCTTGGAAATATGACCGGTGATAGTTACCGCAAAGAGCTGTTGCGCTTAACCGCGGCTATTGCCAGGAAAAAGGGTGAAGCTTTCGAAGCCGCTGCCAGGTTGAAAGAGTATATCACTCTCTATCCGCAGGATATAAGTGCAAGAATTGATTACCTGAAAATACTCTTTACTTTGGGAAGTTACCGGGAAATTATTGATGAAAGCGCTCGCTTCTTTAATGACTTTCCCCTTATTTCCGAGCAGGATCTCTACGCCTTTATAATTATTAAATATCTGAATGGACTGGCCCAGGTAAGTGAAAAAAAATACTACGAGGCGGAGCAGTCACTGGCTCAGGTTACTGAGCAGAGAGCGGCTGCTGCTGAACTCTCTCTAATCTATCCCTATTCACTTTTCTACCGGGGTTGGGCCTTTTTCCGGTTGGGGCAATATGAAAAAGCCGAAGAGCAGCTCCTTTTGATGTTGAATAATCCGGTAAATGAGCTGGTTAACCGCAGCTTATACCTGCTGGGATGGTGCCTTTTCAGCCGGGGAGAGTTCGCCGATGCGTCTTTATACTTTGCCCAGCTGGCAAAGACGAATACCGAGTATGCGCCCAGGGCGAGTTACCTCCAGGGCAAGAGCGCTCTAAAGCTGGGGCAGAAGGCTGAAGCAGCCCGTATTTTCAAGAATCTAATGACTGTGAGCCCGACCTCCGCTTATGCCGATGATGCCCTCTTTGAATATGCAGGTATAGAGGCAAGCTCAGGAAAGTTGGCTGAGGCTTCGAGCGCCTACCGTGAGCTGGTCCGCCGCTACCCTGAGAGTCCTTTAGCGGCAGAAGCCCTGTATAAACGGGGTGAGATGTATTTAGAGAAAGAGATGTATGAAGAGGCTAAAGACGCCTTCTATGACTACCGCAAGGTTTTTCCTGATGGTGAATTGGCTGATGGCGCCCTTTATTGGGGGGGAGAGGCTTCCCTTAAGTTGGGCGAGAATTTCGGCGCTGTTCTCTACTGGGAAAAGCTTATTGAAGCTTATCGGGAAAGTCCCTTCCGCGCCGCGGCTTTAAAAGAGAGCGTCGAAGTATATGCCGGTAGAGGCGACTATAAATATGCGCTGGATCTGTTAAAGCGCCTGATTGAGGAATACCCGGCGGAAGCAAGCGCGGCCCAGGCTGAACAGCGGGCTGAAGAGCTCAAGTATTTACTTCAGGGTCTGACCGACAGGGAAGCGGCTCTATCCGCACTGATCGGTAGAGAGGCTGTCTCTTATACACATCT
>DRHE01000349.1 GCA_011049745.1 Spirochaetales bacterium
CGCTTTGGGTGGCAGTAGGAAGGGCTATTGTGCGCCAGCCCAAGGTTTTTCTATTTGACGAACCCCTTTCCAATTTGGATGCGAAATTAAGGGTTCAGATGCGCGCTGAAATATCGGCTCTGCACACCCGGCTTCAGGCAACGATTATCTATGTGACCCACGATCAGGTTGAAGCTATGACCATGGGGGACCGCATTGTGATAATGAAGGACGGGCTGATCCAGCAGATCGGAACGCCGATGAAGACATACAACAATCCGGTAAATCGTTTTGTAGCCGGATTTATCGGCTCACCGCCAATGAATATAATGAAAGCGACTATTAAAGAGGAGAATGGTAAGCTAATTGCCGATGAAGGAGATTTCAAGATCAAACTTCAAGGTGTAATAGCCGATTCTATGCGCGCTTTTACCAATAAGGATGTTCTTTTCGGCATACGCCCGGAGGATCTATTGTATACCAGGTCAGCCAAAGAAGGCGAAACAATTGACTCGAAAATAGAGGTTGTTGAACCTCTCGGCGCCGAAATACTTCTTTATGTGAGCACAAAGCAACATCAGATTATCATAAGGGTGCCGCCGCAACTAGAGTTTAAAGTGGGTGATAGTGCATCTTTTAGACTTGCAATGGATAAGATACATTTCTTTGATATGGAGACTGAAAAAACTATAATATAAGCTCAACAGTTTCTTATAAGAAAGAAAATTGAAAACCGGCATTAATTGCCGGTTTTCTTGATAATAGCTTGATATAAATATAGCAATGCATAATAATTTCTAAAATGGCGATACTGTCAACCGGGTTGGTAATCAGTAAAGATTTACTCTCTAAATTAGAAAATCTAGAATCTGAAAGCGAAAGAATATACTTAAACCTGGGGCAAAGGCTTTCGGATCTCTTTAAGGAACTTGAACGGGGTTTTGCAGAGTCCAGTCAACTTATAAGCTATTTTGCAGCCGGACAATCCGGAGCTGAAAAACTTGAGGAGCATAGCCTGGTTGAGGAAATAATTACTGAAGCAAGAGAGGTAATTGAAGAGGCTGCTGTTTTTTTTAACGAGATGCAGGAACGTGATAATGTCCTCTTCTCATCAATAAATGAGGGTATTGACCATTTGAGTTCCCTGGACGGCAGGATTGAGAATATCCGGGATGATTCCATAGAAATGGAATTGATCTCCCTGAATGCAATGACTGTAGCTTTGAAGGCGGGTCTTGGGGGACGGGCCTTTTCCTATATAACTGAGGAATTAAAAAAACTCTCTTCGCGCACAATAATCTATACTGAAGAACTTACCAGGAGTGGGGCGAGTATTCTTAAAGATTTTTTAGAGTTTCGTAAACTGGTCGGTGAGATACAGGCTTTTCAGCAAAGATTTTTTGGTGATTTTCAGGAAAAACTCAATAAGTGCTTTGATAGATATAATATGGGAGTGAAGCAGCTGGCAGAGATGCTCTTCGGGGTAATTGAAGAGGCAAAAGCGGTAAAAAAACCCCTCTATCGGATAATGGAAGAGGTGCAGCTTCAGGATATAATAAAGCAATCACTTGAGCACGTGCTGCTCTCTTTGAAGGAGTTTGATCTCGATCCGGAGGCTGAATACAATGACCACCTGCTGGATGAGCTTTCATTTGTGGAAAAGCTTCCCCGGCTTTGCCAGGACCTGCTCGATGATATCAGCCTGAAGATCCGGCAGAGCCGCGATTTGTTTTCAACTAACCTTACCGATATTCGTTCAACCCTCAGGGATGTGGAAGAGCAGCGAGGGGCTTTTCTGGAATACTTTACCGACCGGGGTGAGAATGAGTTGGAGGGGGGAGCTCTGGAACAGATGTTTGCCGAATCTGTAGGGGTTTTAAAGGAGCTTCTTTCAGGCATTGATCGTTCCATGACGGGGAAAAAAGCCATTGGCCGTGACGGCAACCGGATTATTGAGAATATCACGGTATTAAAAACAGGTTTTGAGAATTTCTTTGAAATAATTGATCGCTTCTACGCAATAGAGGTAGCCTCAAGGATCCAGGTAGCCAAACAAGAGGTGCTTAGGGATCGAACGGAAACGGTCAATGAGATGACCAGGTTGACTTCTCGAATTGATGATGATGTCAAAGAGGCGTTGAGAATACTCAAAGATGCTCTAACCAAAATCTACCGTATTATTAATAGATACTCAGATAAAGTAGAAATGGAAATGTCAGTGGTGCAGGAGACGGCTGATTGTATCAAAAGCAGTTATGACCGGCTGATGTTTTCAAAAACAACCCTGGCTGATACTTTGAAAAATTTTTCCGTCTACTCAGAGCGTTTTTTATCCTTGCTCGATGCGTCAGAGGGCGATATTCTGCACCTTGGTATGCTGGTTAAGGTAATTTCAGAGGTAAAGGATGAGCTGGCAGATGTGCAGGCCAGGGCGGAGACCTTAAAGAGAGAGGTGCTGCAGGATATGGGTTTGCAGGAATGGCAGATAAAGGACGATAAGCTGCAGACTATGATTGAAAGATTTACAATCTTCACCCACAAGAAGGTTGCCGGTGAGCTTGGTGGTTTTGAGGTTGAAGAGGGCAGCCTGGAGGGAGAGCTGACCCTGTTCTGATCTTATTTTAAAGATATAAGCGAGGAGTGCTATGGCAAAGAAAATATTGATTGTTGATGATTCTTCCACTTTAAGAGCTTCTGTTGAGTTTACTCTTAGTGAACATGGCTATGAAGTTCTACAGGCAGGGGATGGTGTCGAAGGGCTGGAAGTGCTCAAAGGATTTGAGGGAAAAGAGAGTGAAATAGGAATGATTATCACTGATATTAATATGCCCAATATGGATGGTCTTACCTTTGTTAAAGAGGTTAAAAAGACTACTTTTAAATTCATCCCCATTTTAGTATTGACCACCGAATCTCAGGAAAGCAAAAAAATAGAGGGTAAAGAAGCGGGAGCTTCAGGGTGGCTGGTAAAACCTTTTAAACCGGAACAACTGGTTGCCGTAGTTTCCAAGTTCGTAAAGTGAATATATCATATAATACCAGGTTCCGGCTTGAGCTGGTGACTATTTTTCCCGGAGAGTTTCACGCCACCGGTCAGGATCGGGTTATCTATACACTGCTCGGTTCCTGTATAGCCGTGGTACTCTACGATCCGGTGAAAAAAGTTGGGGGCATGAATCATTTCATGCTCCCGGATACAATTGATAAAGAACGTTTTTATCTTTCGAAAAGCGGAAAGTACGGCATGTATGCCATGGAACTTTTAATAAATGAATTGATCAAATTGGGGGGGGTTAAGAAGAATTTTAGTGCCAAGGTATTTGGCGGCGGCAGTGTGCTTGGTTCCAAGGTTGGTAACGTTTCCAAGGTTCCGGAGAACAATATCAGATTTGCCCTTGCCTTCCTCGAAGAGGAAAAAATTCCGCTTATTGCCTCTAATATCGGGGGCAATGAAGCGAGAAAAGTATATTTTTTCACTAAAGAATCCAGGATTCTCTTGAAAAGGATTGCCAGGTCCGAAGTCGCACCCATTGCCTCTGAGGAATCAGCTTACTTCAATAAGATACGCACAGAAAAAGAAGTTAAAAAAGAGCAGCTTACCTTTTTTTAACCCTCAAAGATCGTTGCGGCAGCTTAAGAATCCTAAAAAGAGAAATCCGAATTCAGAAAGCTTTCACTGCTTTCATCTGTTGAAAAAGCATCGGTTGGAAAGGAACCATTGTTCCGTATGGAGTAGAGCTTGGTTATATATCTTATGCGCGCCATTTTTCGGCTAAGCTCATCTTTATCCCTCTCAAAGCGGCGGAAGAAGGCATCCGCGGTGAGTCCGGCTTTGATGGTTCCGCGTCCATAGCCCTGATCGTAATAACTTTTCAGCTCCTGCAGCCGGAAGTAGACTCTTTCAAAGATAAAAAGGACCCTTCTTAAACGAAGCAGATCACCGATCAGTTTTTTCTTTTCCCGCATGTTTTCCATGGTTGAGCCCATAGTGCCGTTGCTATCCTGTCTGAACCATTTGCTGATTATTTCTTTATTCCTGTAAAGTCTATTGTAAGCCTGGTTAAAGTTTTCCACCAGGGTCAGATACCGGACGACATACCCGCGCAGCGCTTTCAGAGCATTGCTTTTAAAAACACTGAGACGTTCAGCATACCAGTTATCCTTAAAAGTCCGGAGATCGGAAACAGCTACCGGAATGGCTCTGAAAATTTCGCCGGCGCGCTTTTCCACAGCTTTTCCGGGCACGGCGAAGAGTTCGGTATCTTCATCATAACAGGAAACCCGCCCCTCATCACAGGTTATTAACAGATCACCGGCGACTGTGGTGGTAACGGTAAAAGAGGTGCCCCTGACACCCATGG
The DNA here is from genome assembly GCA_011049745.1 of Spirochaetales bacterium. Classification (GTDB taxonomy): domain Bacteria; phylum Spirochaetota; class Spirochaetia; order SZUA-6; family DRHE01; genus DRHE01. The sequence continues at coordinate 4,341 of DRHE01000349.1, forward strand.
TTGCCGATTCAGTCCGGACCTCAAATGCTTGAGAACGGCTCATCTTCCGGACTTTCATAGAAACAGAGCCGGAGATCATACCAAGGGTAGTCTTGTTTCCCTGTTTAAGTTGGTTTAATTCAAAGTAAAAAGTCGTATTTGGCGAGACTTTAATTGTTGCATCGGGACTGCCCTCCGTAGTTAATGCGACTTCGGCTAATCCATATTCCCCGGTGGTTAAGAGATCAAAATTTTCAATGGTTGTGCCTATGTCTACATAGTCCAGGGCAACGCTATTCCGGGTAATCTCGATTTCATCTTCGAGATAGACAATTTCACCTATTATCTCTTCGGCGAATAGCTGATTCAGTCCCGGCAGGCAGCTTAACAATACCAGGCTCATCACTATCTCTCTTATCCTCATATTATCCTCCCTTATTCAAACCTTTTCACATCAGCTCCGCAGGTCGAAGTGCTCGCAGGGTACGGCAGGCAACCTTGCGCCTCTTTAAATATAGCACTTAATTCAGCTATTTCATGGGGCAGCCGGCCAAAAACATTTCTCCATACAGCCTGACTTTCCATACACAGGTACACAGGTATCGGTGATCTCCACCTCTTCCTGATATGCTTGAGAATATAACGGTAAACCCCGCTTCTTGTCTTCTGCAGGTAACGGTATTTTCCATCCCTGCAGGGAATGAATTCCTCCAGCAGAAAATCCTGGCTGCCCATTTTCTGCTTCAATTCTTTAGTATAGCGCATTGTTCCCAGGCTGATCCAGGCAATTCTATCCTGGGGAATATCCTTTAAGCTGGAGATTGTCTGCGCATATTGATTCTGCCAGTCCCCGGTCAGAAATAGCGGATCAAAATGAAAGGAAACAAGGTAGCCATGTTCAACGATCTTCCGGGCTGCTTGTACTCTTTCCGCCAAAGTGCTGGCTATCCCCTCATAGCGGCTGATCAGTTTTTCAGGATTCAGCGAAAAGCTGATAACCGTATTGCCCTTATTTTCCAGGTCGAGGAGATGATCGACGAAATGGGTTTTTGTTTTCAGTTCCAGGAAAATATTGGCAAATGGCGAAAGAGCCCTGATAAAATCTTCAGAGAGCCTGAAAACCGGATCAAGTAGTAGTGAGTCGCCAACTTCACCTGTCCCAACCCTGATTGTTCTCCCTTTATTGTTTTCAGCAATTTCAATAATTCGTTTTATCGCAACCTCAGTATCCAGGTAGATAGTGATTGGGGCAAAATTCAGGTAACTTTTCATAATGCAGTATGAACAATTAATGATGCAGCCCAGATAGAGATCCACAGTAATGTAGTTGCAGCAGAGATGACCCCGTGAAGCGGGACAGTGACCAACAGTTTCTCCTTTTGAGCCGGAAATGAAGAGTGTATGACTGTTCATATCCTCTCCGGGAATTTCACTTTTATCATCAACGTAGATTACCGGCAGGTGGCGCAGCCTTTCAAGCGCCGTTTCAAGGCGCCTGAGGTGTCGAACTTCTCCGGCCACATATATTTTCTTAAAATGATCAATATAGGAGTTCAAAGAGCTCATCTGTTTTTTCCGCAAAGGTCTTCATGTAATTGATCTTTTTCTCGAGCGCCTTTTTGCTGCTGAAGGAGAAAGATATATTGAAGTTCTCACCCTCAAAAAAAGAGGGCGGAGTCAATTTAATACCGGTTCCAGTCAGTAATTTTCCTTTCAACTCCAGGAAACGCGCTTCCATGGCGGTAAGTTCAGGATAGCGCAGGGCTTGAGCAGTTTTTAGAGGATCTGCGCTGTTCAGAGTATTTCTGACCAGTGACAGGATCATTTCTTCCGGAATTCCCTGCTTCACCGAGACTTCCAGCAGTTGATTCAGAATTATCCGCCGTTTGCTGAAGGAGAGGGGATTTTCTCCTGACCTTAAAAGGGCTCCTATATCTTCAATCAGAGCCGCCTGCCAATTATTGCATTGCAGCGCGGTTTTAAGATCGATCAGCTTCTCCTCCACCAGTACTTTCAGTTGTGTTTTCAGGGATGAGAACTCTTTAACGCGGGTAAAAAGCCGGCTGTCCTCATGGCCCAATAGAAGCGGGGAGAGGCTGTTAATGAGCTCACCGCTGCCCTTTTCTACCAGAAGATTGTATATCTTTTCCATTTCTCCCCAGGTGAAGTTGCCGGCTCTATCTTCTGTTGTTATGGCAATTCGGAGCAGTTCTATCAGCGGCCTTCTTGTTATCCTGACAACCGGCAGGCGGCTGTAACCTCTCTTTGCTGCAGAACATAGAAGATTAAAACCCCAGACTAATTCGTTGCCGGCAACCGGTAGTGGCGGCAGGAGCCCTAATTCTAAAAGCTCATTTTTAATGGGTTTGCTGCCGGTAAAGAGGTCAAAGCCGGCAGTTAAC
>DRHE01000350.1 GCA_011049745.1 Spirochaetales bacterium
TCCTCCCTGGTATACTGCATACATACGCCCCTTCTTAAAGGCATCGAGAATTTTCTCTGCTGAAATTTCCTCTGCAAGAAATACAGTCTGGGCGCCGTCAAGCTGAAACCAGGGGCTGGCCGCGGTTTTATGAAAATCTATACTTCCCAGAGCCCAGACCGGGTTTTTCAGTTCACCCTGCAGATAGGCCAGCAGCAGCTTATCCCAAATTCCTCCTGCCTGATGAGCTGTGCGCCGGTCTCCATAGAGCGCTTCAAAGCCGGTAAAGCCGGTGGTTTTTTCAAGAACCTGCAGATGCGGAGGTGTTTCAGAAACTCTGATTCCCTCTATTATCCTTTCCCTGGAGCGGATTTCCGGACCATCCCAGGTGACTATTCCTCCCCTCTGTTGAACGTAGTCAATTACCTCCTGATAAGGAGCGAGTCCGGGATCTCCATGATAGGCATCATAAAGGGAGCTTTGAAAGGGATGGAAATTAATAAGACCCAGCAGGGCAAAGAGGAGTATGAAGATGGCTATTATGAGGTGCTTTTTTTTCTTGAAAGCTAAGAATAATCCAAAAAGTACCATGGCCAGCCAGGGCAGGCTTTGGGGCAGCAGCCTGGCCGTATACCTGAGTGAAGGCGAACCATCTATTACCGGCAGGTAGCGGTAATCCTTATCCCTGGGAAGGCCAATAACATGCATATCCATCTTCACATTGTGCAGGCTTAAGGTTTTGTTGAAAGGGCTTCCCTGCCAGTAATAATGGGTCAAAAGCTCCAATCCCGGTATTATTACCACGTCCTGCTGCTCACGGTTAAGAGTGCGGATTTTTTTTAGGTAGGCGCCCAATCCCTGGGATACTACCGAGGGTCTTTGCCGCTTGATGCGCAGTAGATTGCGAAATGGCGGAAAACCATAGGTAAAACCAATCTGGTGATGATCCCCCATAATTATGGCTTTTATTTTCTTCTCTCTGGCCTCTGCTACCAGTTCTTGAAGGGTCAAAGCCCCGGTGCTGTAGGTTGACTGTACGCCAAAGGCTGCCGGGATCTGCAGATAATCGATCTGTTCTCCGCTGGTTTTGACAGTGCTGAGAATAAGGATAATCAGGGTTATAAACATGGTAAAATATAAAGCCTTTGGGAATATCTATCTATCGCTGCTTGTCTCCCAGAATTCCCCTGGTGCAAGCATTGGATAATGTTTTCGATTAAGCGTCCATAGCTTAATGGCATTCTTTCTAGCTGCCGAGGCAATTAGAGCGTCAGCTAATGTAATGCCGTGAGATTTACTGAATTGCTTCATATACAATCCTGCGTTTTCCCCAACTGAATAATCGAGTGAGAGCAGAATCAATGATTCCATAAATTCTTTTGTCCTTGCCATTTCATTTTCTCTAATACCTGCATAGATCTCAGCAACCTGTATGGGTGTCGTGTATATGAAGCCTTTTGTCTCTGCTGCTGTGAAATTAAAAGAGTTTATAATATCTTTGCGATCTCGTAATATCCATATAAGTATGTCCGTGTCGATCAAGACCATACTGCTCTATCCCTGCGGAGTGTTTTAATGTATCCATCCACGTTATTTGTTTTATCTTTTCGCAATCCGCGAATTCTTTCCGCTTTCACAATTAGCTTTTCAACATTTGCCTGCAACCGGGATTCAATAGTTTCCCGGATTATTTCTGAGATAGTTTTTTTCTCAATTTTGCTTTCTACTTCTAAAAGTTTATACATATTTTCGTCAATATATATCTGTGTTCTTTTCATGATTCCTCCTATCTATAATGTATATATACATCATGGCAAGAAGAAAATCAAGGAACTGTATCCTCTCCTACTCTTTTTTATAGAGTGTTAAAAGGACCTTTTCCGGTGTAAGTGGTGAATTATAGGGTATTTCAATGTCCGGGCGAAAGGATTGCATGGCCTCTATCAGGGCCCAGTAAACAGCGATACCGTACATAAAGGGAGGCTCGCCCACCGCTTTTGAGTTAAATATGCCCAATGGATTATTCAGGTTTTCCAGAAAATGGATGGTTATCTCCCGGGGAGTATAATGGATATCCGGGACCTTATAATTGGTGAGACTGTCAGTCAGCAGCCTGCCCTGATCAGAGTAGAAAAGCTCTTCCAGGGTCAGCCAGCCGATTCCCTGTACAATAGCTCCCTCTGCCTGACCGAGGTCAATTAAAGGGTTGAGACTGCGGCCAAAGTCGTGAACCACCTTTACCGAATCGACCTGGTAAATACCGCGCAGGCAATCCAGGGTTACTTCAATTATAGCGGTTCCGTAAACCATGTAGGCAAAGGGCAGCCCCTTTTCCTTTTTTTTGTCAAAGTGTATGTCCGGGGTGGCATAGTGGGCCTGGGCGGAGAGGCTCACCCTTTTCAGGTAAGCTATGGTGATGAGCTTCTCCCAGTCAAGGTCGGTTCTTTTACCAGTGTCCAGCACCTGTTCCTGTTCTATAGTAATGCGGCCGGGATCATTGTGGCCCTGCTCAGCCGCTGCTGTGCGGCGTAGGCGCTCCAGAATAATGCGACAGGCAAATTCTGTTGCTTTACCATTGAGATCTGCACCGGTGCTTGCAGCAGTGGGAGATGTATTTGCAGCTCTGGTTGTATTAGTGCTTTCAATTTTTATACGCTCCGGTGAAATTGAGAAGATTTCAGAGGCGACCTGAAGAATTTTGGCGTTAACTCTCTGGCCCATTTCTACTGCTCCGGTGCTTATACTGACGCTGCCGTCTGTATAAAGATGCACCAGGGCATTTGCCTGATTGAGAAAGATGGTGGTAAAAGAAATACCGAAACATATGGGCATGAAGGCCATTCCCTTTTTTACCAGCCGGTTCTCTCTGTTGAAAGCCCGGATTTCTTGCTTGATCTTATTGCTCTTATATCTCTTTTCCGTTTCCTGCCAGCAGGATTCAGCCTGGCAATGCTCAACCTTCATGCCGTAGTGAAAATAATCACCGTTTTTAAGAAGATTCAGCTTCTGGATTTCAGAGGGGTCTTTGCCCATGGCTGCAGCAGCCTTGAAAATAGCAGCTTCCATGACAAACATGGCCTGGGGAGCTCCGAAACCGCGGAAAGCTGTGTTGGGCGGCAGAGTGGTGCGGCAGCTTATGCCGGTTGCCTTTACATTGGGAATGAAATAGCTTCCTGCAGCGTGGAACAGGGTACGTTCCAGGA
>DRHE01000351.1 GCA_011049745.1 Spirochaetales bacterium
AGATGTGTATAAGAGACAGGCGAAGGGACCATGGCTGGATAGGGTTCCTGAACATATGACAGTCATCGGCGGCGGCAATGTGGCTTTTGATATTGCCCGTACCATGGCCCGTTTACAGAAGCAGAAGTTTGGTAAAGTGAAGATCGATCTGCTCTGCCTGGAAAGCAGGGAAGAGATGCAGGCTGATGAAGAGGAGATTATTGAAGGCATGGAGGAGGGCATTAAAGTGCATCCCTCCTACGGGCCAAAGGATATTGTCGTGGAAAAGGGGCGGGTCACCGGAGTTGAGTTTATTAAATGCCTTTCAGTATTTGATGAAGAGGGCCGCTTCTCACCCAAATTCGATGAAGGGCAGAAACTCACTATAGAAACCGGTTACGTGGTGGAGTCTATCGGCCAGGGAGCGAATATATCCTATATCCCTGAAAAAATCCGCAAACAACTGGAATTTACTCCTGCCGGAAAGTTCAAGGTAAATGAAGAGGGTCAGACGTCCCTGCCATGGCTCTTTGCAGGAGGCGATATCGTGCGCGGCCCGGATGTCATAACCGGTATTGCCGATGGCCACCGGGCAGCCCGCGGTATTGACCGTTACCTTTCAGGATAATGACTGAGCAGCCCACAATTATAATTCCCTATCCCGGACCCAGCCGCGCGCCCGATGTGCAGGACATATTTATCTATCTGCGTCCCGAATCCAATGGTGTCCGGGTGGAAGGACCGCTGCTCAAGTCCATTCGTGATTACCCTGCTCCGAAAGATTCTTTAAAAATAATCTACATGGCCAATATCCCGGGTAGTTTCCTTATTAAGCACAGGATAATCGAAGAACACAACTCTTTGAAGGTACGCTTTGCCGTGCACGGCAGAGATCTATTCACATCAGCTATGCGCCGGGCTTTTGAGGATTATTTCCAGATTCCCTTTAGTGAGGCAGACATTATCGGTTCATTTGAGGCTCTGAAGAGATTGAACTATACCTATGAAGAACTATTTCACCTCTGGCTTCGGGAAAAGGATCTTTTCAATATCCATGGACAGACGGTTAAAAGATTCAAGGATATCTTTATTGTCAACTATGATATCCCCGCTCTGCTCCACAAGAACAACAACCAAACAAATATCTTCGTTATTATACTGCGCTCTTTCCTGCCCTACAGTGAAAATCATAAAATTATGGATTTAACCGGTAAAACTCTTAGTGAACAGGGGCTTTTAGCTGAACATATGCCCTTGAGCTACATTCTTCATTACTCAAAAGGGCCCTTTGAACAGATCCTCGACGGCCTCGGCTACGCTTATACCAGGGAGGAAAAACATTCGGCTTTATCATCTTTAAGTTTTTTTGCCTATCTTTTAGAAAAAGGCTGTATCAGGGAGGATATTCTCGATGCAATACAAAACCCGATAATGAACTTCTCCACTGAATCCGGAATTGTTGAAAAAAACCTGCTGAACTTCACCGCTGAAAAATCATTCAAAGAGGCATATCAGCTTTTCGAATCCCGGATTTAATATATGATTCTGTATATTTAGCTGTCTGACAACGCAGGTTATTTGCCTTTCACTACAAGTTCCTTAAAATATGTTTTGTAATAACCCCGATCCCTTGACAATAGCAGATCAGCATGAGTGAGGGCGTTAGTGCCGATTAAAAAATCACTTCTAATGTGCTGCCTGCATGAAATTATAATGCTGCATTGCGGGCATTCGACAGATAATTCTTTACCGCATACTGCGCACTGTAATGATTGAGATTTCTCTGCTGTGTATTTTTTCCAGCGCTCTCCGGCTATAGAAAGGGATTTCCTGTTTGAATGCTGCAGATTAATTCCTGTATCCTGTAGAAATAGTTCCAGTTCCTCTGAAAAGGGAAATTGTGATGCCAGCTCTGAATAAACAATTTCGCAGATCTGTAATTTTCCCTTCTCTTTGAATTTATCTAGAAGGTTTTTCGAAATCTCTGCATATCTTTTATCGGGAATAAGGATATCCAGTAGAATATTTGTATCAATTGCTGAAATCATTTTCCCCTGAGCTCTTCTATTACATTATCAGAAGTTGTACCTTTTCCTTTTTTTAAGTATCCCACCCAATTATCGAAGGGGGACTTCCTAATTACTTTTTTAATGATGAAAACTTCATCTTTTTCTGCAAAGAGTAAATCCTCTCCTGGGGATAGTCCGAGTTTTTCCCTGACTGCCTTTGGTATTGTGATTTGTCCTTTTGTAGTTATCTTCGCTGTTAACATTCAACCTCCTGTAAGGAATTATCTTCCTTACCACAAATGTAAGGAAATAATTTGTTAATGTCAACACTGTATTGTCAAACTCCTTGTGACTATGCTTGAACCCTACAAAGGAAGAGTATTTGATCCCTACTGCGCCCCTTCTACTTTCTCCTGCGCTTTCGTGTAACCACACGCGGCGCAATTCCCATTCCCAGTCCCACCAGAGCGCCGGCAGCGCCGCACTTGCTCATACTGCAATCAGCAGGGGTGGCCTGCCCATTTGAGTATACATACCCGCTTCATCCGGCCTTTGTATACAGCAATCAGGCTGAGGAGTGGTTTGATATTGAGGATGGCATCAACATCGCCATTGAAAATCTTGAGGGTATCTATAAAACCGCAAGCCTGCAGAAGCTGAAAGACCTGACCAAAGCCCTTCAGAAGCTCGAACAGATCGAGAAAGACGATGTTTTTTCCCTCTACACAGCGGACAATATTATCGGTACGGAAGACGGGATGGATGTGAAGGCCTTCTTTAAGAAGGTTCCTGCCGACAGCGATGCGCTCCTGGAATTAAGGGACAAGGTCCGCACCAATGATATGGTAGCCGGAAGACTGGTATCCGCGGATGAAACCACAGCCCTTATAATCGCTGAGATCGGCGCCAACATTTTTACCGGCGATGAGGGTGATTTCGCTCAGTACGATGATAATGATATGCTCACAATTAAGGTTGAGTATACCTTTGAAGGATGATAACCGAAGAATGATAACCGGCGGTTTATCTAAAAAGAGCAACCACCGGCCCTTATAGCACTGCTCTATAACGCTGCCCGGAGAAGCTGTTTAAGGTATATACCTTCGGGCATAAACTAAAGATATATAGCTAGTTTCCAGACCTTTTACATCCTGAACCCAGGAAAGGAATTTTTCCGCTTCCGCTTTTTCAGCATAGGGTCCTATCCTTACTCTGAAAAAGGTCCGGCCATCAACCTCTCTGGTGGTTACTCGTCCGGAGAGTCCCTGATTGGTCAACATGGCAGCCAGATCCTCGGCCCGGGAATGGTTGGAGTAAGAGCCTGTCTGGATCCAGTATTCCTTAACCTTAACTTCCCCTGGTTTTATCTCTGCGGGTTTAGCGACCTTCACTACGGCCGGACGCACAATCCTCGAGGGTGCTTCTTTTTCCGGCTGTTTTCCTTTTATTACCAGGGCTTCCCCTTTTGCCTCTGCTTCCATTTGCGTCACGCCGTTTTCTTCCACTTCACCGACCACAATAACCATCTCACGAGGCTCTTCATCCTTCTCTACCAATCCCGGCAGTTCCGACTTGCCGCGCACATATTCAAATACATCAAAATCCCGGCCCACACCCGCAACGCCGCTATTTACTGCAATCTTCTCTTCAACCTGGGGCTTTAGAAAAAACAATCCTCCGGCGAGTACAACGACTATGAAAAGTGCTGCTGAGAGCATAACCCATAGAATTCTATTCTTTTCCATTAATTCTTACCAATCCCTTTATCTTGTAAAATGGCCCGGACCTCTTCCTCAACCCGGAAGAATCCATGGTTATTCCTTATATAGTAAATATCGACCGCCTGACCATTAGATTTAGAGCATATTCTCTTCTGGGTAAATATCCTTGAAAGCGCGGCCGGAATGGACAAACCATCCCTTTTTCTGGCTCTCAGATATCTAACCAGGGCATTGGCTTTTACACAGATAACCAGTTCACATAAAGAGTCCAGGCCCATGTGGAAGAGCAGTGCCGCATTGATGACAAACAGCTCCTCCGCTCCCTTTACCTGCTCTTCAACTCTTTCCACCATTACAGGATGAAGAATACCCTCTAAAACCCGGAGTTCCGCAGGGTCAGTAAA
>DRHE01000352.1 GCA_011049745.1 Spirochaetales bacterium
AAACGGGTGGAAATCCTTAAGGATAACCTTGAAGAGATGAAATCGGCTTTACTGCAGCATCAGGCGGAAGCGCAGAACAACCTGCTCTTAGCTCAAAGATTTGAGAGAGAAGGCAACCTGCGGGTGGACCAGGCACGGGCAGGCTTGCGCCAGGACAATTTTGACCAGGCCAGGGAAAATGTCCAGGGAGCGCTGGAGGCCTTTGACCTTTCGCTGGCATACCGCGAGGATGAGGATGTACGCAGGCGCCGTGACCAGGAACTGCCCGCTCTTTCACAGGATATAATCGATATCGAAAACAGTGTGGTGGTTCGACAGGTACGTACCTTGATAAACCGTGGGAGAAGCCTCTATAATAACTCCCGGTTCTTTGACGCTGAAAGGGTGCTGCTGCAGGCTAAATCACGCTGGGCCGATACAAATCCTGAAGAAAACAGTGAGATCATGCTCTGGCTGAATTTTGTACGCGCCGCGCTCCAGGCAAATTCAGGACGGGAAATTGCTGAAAAAGATCCTCTTTTCAGGGAGATCAGCCAGCTTTTAAATCTGGCAGTTGAAGATTACCGGGAGGGTAAAAGCCTGCTTGAGGATGGAAAAGTAAGAGATGCCATTGACCGGTTGGAGCGGGCAGAGGAAAAAATTGCCCGTATTCTTATTCCTTTCCCCTACAATCAGGATGCCCGAATATTATCCTTGAGGATCAGTCAATTAAAAGACAAGGATGCTTTTGCCGAAAAATTAACCCTTTATTATAATGATGCCCGCCGTAAAATAACCACCAATCCTCAGGATGCTTATGTGGATTTAAAGGACCTGGAGCAGATAAATCTTGATTATCCCGGGCTTAAAAAGAGCATCTATAATTTGGAGATCATCCTTAAAATACGCATTCCGCCTCCTGACCCGGCTAAACTGGTTGAATCCAGGGAGCTTTTCAATAAGGCAAGGGTTATTGTAGAAAGAAATCAGCGGGAGCTCTTTACTATAGCTTTAGAACAGCTTAACAGGGCAATTGAGCTTAATCCTGATAACCAGGCTGCTATTGAGTATAAGGATAGAATTCAGATTGCCGCCGGGGCAAGAGTGCAGCCCATTCTGGGCAGTGTTGCTCAAGGTCAGTATCGCCTGGCTGAACAGAAGTTCCTGTCAGGGAATTATTTTGAAGCTCTGGCCATAGTAGAAAAGCTGCTTCAGGATGAGAAAAACAGAAATTATCCACCGCTTATAGAGTTGAAAAAGAGGATTGAAACCAGAATATAATGGGCAATATGTCAAAAAAGAAGGCGCCGGCAGTAATTTTACTTTATCTATTTTTTGCTGCTGCCAACCTCTTTTCACAAAGCCTGTACTGGGGTGATCCAAGTGTTTTAGTTAAATCGGGAGCCAGGTTCCCGGCAGTAGCTTCCGGCAGTAATCTGATAGCTGCGGTGTGGCAGGATTTTGTGCCGGCAGAGGAAGGGGGAGGAGAGGTATATCTTTCCCTGCTGACTTTAAAATACAGCAAAGAGTGGGAAAAAAACAACCGCTTTGCCGGTCCCTATGCTTACTTCAAGCAGGAAACGCCGATATTTTCTCTGACTGTGGATCAAAGAGGCAGGATCCTGGTAGCCGTAACTTTGTCTGAGAACAGCACCGAAATACTTGCTTCAACAGACGGAGGCAGAAGTTTTACAACCCTGGCCATTGTCAGGAGCAATGCCACTGCGGTAGGGCCGAACCTCTATGTTTCAGCATCCGGCAATCTGCTCCTTTTTGTAACCCAGGAAACAGAGGATTTCCTCGCACTTTACTATTCGGTATCTACTGACGGCTCTGACTGGAGCGGATTCAGAGCTTTGGTTGACAGCCAGGATCTCTTTATGAACTTTCTTCCTCAACATGCTGTTCACCTCGGCAGGGATTATCTTATATTTCAGGCCCTTGCCAGTGATCAGGAGCTTAACTATCAGCTCTATCTGAAAGAGAGCAGAGATGGAGGCAGAAGCTGGGGGGAGAAAATTCCCCTTGCCTTTGATGAAACACTGGATGGCAGATTAGAGACAGCGGCTCAATTCTCCAACCAGCGGCCATTTCTGTTCTCCCTGAAAGGCCGAATTGCCCTTGCCTGGGAGCGCCAATATTCAAGTCAGCCGCCCCAGATCTATTATGGTGAAATTGACAGGGAGGGAAAATTTATTGAACCGCCTGAAAGGATAACTGATGGTTTTTCTACCTGCCATTTTCCCCGGATTATCAATTTCAGGGATCAGGTCTATCTTACCTGGTTTGATAACCGGCGCGGTGAGGATCATATTTTTATTGCCGGAAAAAAGGGATTTCGCTGGGTCCATAAGGACTTGAGCAATATCGCAGGCTCTTCCAGTTTTGCCCACTCAGTTCAACTCGGCGATTCTCTCTACCTCTTCTGGGAGAATCGCTTCCGGGAAAATTCGAGCCTGGTATATCTGGAGCCTGACCAGCATGTTGAATCTCCTATGGTCAGGGCCTTGAATTTCTATCCTGACAAGCCTTCCCGGCAGGATTCAGTGTCAATCAGGTGGAATATTCCCCATGACTCCTCGGGTTTGGCCGGTTTCAGTTATGCCTGGAGCCTGAATCCCGATGCTGCAGTCAGCAGAGAGCTCAAATTTCTCTCCGAAACCCAGAGTGTCACCCTGAACGCAGACCGGGACGGCGCCTGGTATTTCCTGCTCTCCG
>DRHE01000353.1 GCA_011049745.1 Spirochaetales bacterium
AATGAGGTAAATGTAATAAATATGAAAGATATAAAAGAACTGCTTCCCCACCGGAAACCCTTTCTCTTTGTTGACCGCCTGGAAAAGGTGGAGCAAGATGAGATTATCGGCTATAAATTATTCACTGAGGCAGAATTCTTTTTCAAGGGTCATTTTCCTCAGTATGCCGTGGTGCCCGGTGTTATTCTGATCGAGACCATGGCTCAATGCGGCGGCGCGGGAGTCAGCGCTTCCGGCGCTTTTGGTAATGCCCTATTTTTCCTGGCAACCGTTGAAAAGGCAAAATTCAGACAGCAGGTGCGTCCGGGCGATGAGGTAAAAATAGTTATAACCAATCTTAAGGTCAGCAAAAGAATGCTCAGACAGAGGGGGAAAGCCTATGTGGGCGATAAGCTTGCCGCCGAAGCTGAATGGCTCTGTGAATAATTTATAGCCGATAATCTCATCTTGCTCCACCTTTTCCAGGCGGTCAACAAAGAGAAAGGGTTTCCGGTGGGGAAGCAGTTCTTTTATATCTTTCATATTTATTACATTTACCTCATTTGTTAAGTTTCTTTATTGCTTCTTCAGCCTCTCTTACTACACTTGAACCATACCCTGCAAATTTTACCTGGACTAGTTCAGGATAAGCCAGTTTGTTTTTAGTATTTCCCAGGGCTCTGATTGTTGAAATTACAATGCGGTTATCCTTCTCGGGTAAACCATCTTGCTGCCGGTCATTAAGCGTTTCCAGGAATTTGCGGAGAGCTTCAGCGGCTTCTGTTTTCGGGCAAAAACCCAGAGCTTGAATTGCCGACAATTTTCCATTAATATCGTAATCTTCAAAAAGCATATCCTCCATCAGGCTAATTGCCCTGATAGAATCAAACTTGAGAATAGTGAGCATTTCTATTGCTTTAATACGCAGGTTCTGAAGTAGCTGTCTATCGGTGATATCCCGGCCTACATTTATCAGACCCTGATTCAGAGCCATAGTAGCCACTTCAATCTTTTTTTCAGCAGGAGCATTTGACCTGTCTTCCTGATTCAAAGCCTGTAATTTTACTTGAAATATGGAGTTGTTTTTAATTATATTTCCCAAAACTTCAGAGGGATCGGCAAGTATGACATCCAGGGCTCTCACCGCTTTGCTTTTTATCCTATCAGTATACCAGCCTATGGAAGCAAAAAATACAGGTTCGTAGCCGATGGGCTCTTTAAATCTTTCCAGTGCGGCAATACATCCGTAGGCTACAACTTCTTCAGCCTGGGCAGCTTTTCCCGGTTTAAAATTGAGATTCCTTAAAAGCATGGCTATTTCATCGGCATAAGCTGTACCGCCGACTTTGCCCAGTGCAATTAATGTGTCTCTTTTTAAAAAAGGATCTTCCGCGTCTTTAACAACCGTAAAGAGGTGATCTGCTGACTCTCGGACTCTAAGGCTGCCCAGCTGTTTTACAATGAGTTCCATTAACTGATTGTGCAGGGTAAGTTGGCTGGAGTTCACAGGATTTCTCCAGGTCAGTATCAGACCATAGAGGGCGGTGGATAGAAAAGGGGCCAGATCACGATCTTCCAGTTCAGCAATGTTGAGCATTATTTCATAGCGCTGCTCATAGGTTTTTGCTCGATTATAGAGTCTTGACCATACATCTGCAGCTTCGTCGGCAAAACCTACACTTATGTTAATCAGGAGAAATAGCAAAATAAACAGGATATGATTCTTTATCCGGGCTTTCATAATTATTTTTGCTCCTTGTACAGATACTCCTGTTTTATTATTTCTTTAAGCCGGCCGCTGCCGTCAATATGTTCAATCCTGATAATATTTCCCTGGTTGCCATAACCATACTTAACCTGCCGCTGCAGCTTATTTTCTGAATTGAAATAACTCTCTAAAATAAGGAGATCGTTTTCATAATCATATTTACTATATCTTTCCAGTTCTCCTGACGGAGTAAGAAATTTAACTTCTATTTTCTGGAGATTCTGATTGTACTCCACCCTGCTGTACTGTTCTAAACTTCCTTGAGAACTGAAAATATCTGTTCTGATAAGTTTCTCATTTTCATAGTTATGGATGGTGTATCCGAGCAGTGCTTCATTTCCATTATAGATACTCCACTTTTTACGTTCACCTGTCGGGTAATATTCATATTTTGAGATAGTCTGGATTTTTTCCTTTTTAGCGTAGAGAGTATCTGACTCAAGCAGCCCCACATTATTATAGGTATAGAGGTGATAGGGTTTCTGTTCTCCATCTGCGCTAAAAACAGCTTTTCGGGTAAGCAAGGTATTCTCATAAGATAAAGATACTCTTTCTATAAGGTCATCCTGGCTGCTGTAAAGTTCCCTGGCTATGAGCTGATCGCTGTTTTCCGAATAGTTATAGATGGTATATACATCGACTTCACCATCAGCATAGAGTATAGTTTCTTTAGTTAACAGGGCGATTGTACGTTTAACACTTTTTTCAGGTTCTACCTTTTCCGTTTTAGCTGGTTCCGTTTTAGTCGGTTCCTTGATTATCTGATTAGTGCCGCTTGTACAGCTGAACATGAAGATAGTAACAGATAAAGCTAAAATAATACCTTTCCCAGCGCAAATTACATCCGCAACCGAAGTTCTCAAAGTAAAAGTCCAACAGAATATATTCGGGCGTCCACAGGACTTCCTTCGGTTGCTGACTTGATCATTTTTTGCGCTGAACACGGAATTTTTTGAAGGTAATAGCATAGCAACTCCTTTGTTCAATGAATAAAAACCAAATATACTTATACAATTTTAATCTATAATTGGCCGGAAGGCAATACAAAACGTCTGAAATAGATCTCCCCTATATTCCTTGAAAGGTGAACCAGAAGGAGAGCAGGTCGACAAGGTTTACCGTGCCGGAAAGGGTGAATACACCTAACAGCAGAAGAATAGTGAGAAATATGATCCTGCCCGGCCTGATTGATTTTTTTAAGGACAATTTTCCCTGCCTGCGCACTTTTTTTGCTCTACGAATATAAGCGAAAAGCAGCAGGAAGAAGGGGATAAGGAAAAGAGTGCTCAACACCAGTCGGGACAATAACGGACTGCTTTCCTGCCATGCCTGCAGGGTGTAGGCTGAAGAAAAAAGAAAGATATTCAATCTCTGCAAACGCCCTAACAATATCAATATACCGATCATGATCAGGAATATTCCGCTGGCAATACG
>DRHE01000354.1 GCA_011049745.1 Spirochaetales bacterium
CTCTTTTACCCTTGAAAAACCGGAAACTGAAATCCTCTATCCTGTATTCTCTATTCTCTTCGATGACTATAAGATAACCCTTTTTATAGTGACAAACAACATCCCTCTCCAGAAAAAGGTACCGCCCCTTATGCAGCAGCCGAATCCCGTAACCCTTAAGTATTACCCGTTTTCCATGAAGAAACTCATCGGAAAGAACTTTTGAGAAAAAACGATATGGAACTCTCTTCTCCTCATCGCTGATCAGTCTGTTATGCAGCTGAAAAAGGGTGTAGATTCTGAGCACTCCGTGACAGCTTAAGAATTCCTCGAAATCCAGACGAAACCCTCCTGAAACTTCCTGCCACACCAGCCTGGAAGCTTCTTCATCAACCAGGCTTTTTACCTCCCTCATCTTTTCTGACAGTGAATTGAGACTCTGCCGGAACCCCGGAAAGATTTCACTGATAACCGGAATAAGTCTATGGCGAACCTTATTTCTCAGGTACTCTTCACTCTGGTTGGTTGAATCAATCCTGAAGTCGATTTTGCGCAACCCCAAATACTGCAACACCTCATCCCGTGAGCAGAAGAATATTGGTCTTATTATCTTCCCTCTGCGGCGGGGAATACCGGTAAGCCCGGAAAAATCCGAACCCTGAAAAAATCTCATAATCAGGGTTTCCAGATGGTCATTTGCAGTATGTCCCAGGGCAATATGCCTGCAGCCTGCATGCTCAGCACACCGGTAGAGAAACTCATACCGTTTCCGCCTGGCAATATCTTCAAGGCTTTGTCCGGAGTTCCTGGCTAAAGCCCGCAGCTCACCGGGGGGTATTCTCTCAATTCTCAATTTAACAGACAAGGCACGGCAGGTGCTGATAATAAAATCAATTTCTCTATCGATCTCCTCGCCACGGCGAATACCATGATCGACATAGAGACAACTGAGGGCAAGCGGAAAATCGGTTCGAAGATCCTTAAGGATATAGAGGAGCGCGGTAGAGTCGGGGCCTCCGGAAAATGCAATTAATAATTTTGCTCCCCTCTCGATATCCTCGCTTTGCAGATAGCGTAATACTTTTCGCTCAATTTCACCTTTCTTTTCTATTGAGGTCATTCATTACCTTTTCCGGTTCCTCTTCAAGAAGGCATAAAATACTCTCTGCAGAACGGACTATGGCCTCATCGAGTATTAACGCCTCCTTCTTACGGGGAGCGGTGAGCACATAGTCCTCAATCCTGCCCTGCACTTTGGGGCGTCCGATGCCTATGGCGAGACGCAAGAATTCATTCGAACCAAGATGTTCAATAATTGAGGTCAGGCCTTTATGCCCCGCAGCGGAACCTTTTTTCTTGAGCCGGCAAATTCCGGGGGGAAGGTCCAGAGTATCGTAAACAACCAGCAGCTCATTGATGGATAAAGAAGTTCTCTTCAGTAATTCATTGATGATCACTCCCGATCTGTTCATATAGGCAAGAGGCTTTACCAGGTATAACTTCTCGTTTAAAGCGGGTGTAATATTCCCGGCAATCAAATACCTCTTAAACGGTGATCTTTTAAATCTAATCCCCAATTGCCTGGCTATCAGGTCGACCACTTTAAAGCCCACATTATGGCGGGTATCCGCATATACGGTCCCCGGGTTTCCCAGGCCGATAACCATCAGTGTCAGATACTACTCCTCAGAGGATTCAGCCTCTTCCTCTTCTTCAAGTACTCCTTCTCCTTCTTCCTCTTCCTCCTCTACAACTTCGGCAACTTCTTCAACGCGTCTGTGCTCAACAATGCAAATCACCTGATCCTGAGAAGTTATAATGCGCACTCCTGACAGTGGTTCGATATCCCGAACATGAATAGAATCTCCCACTTCTAAGGCCGAAATATCAATCAAAATCTCCTTCGGCAGATCTTTGGGAAGACATTCGACCTCCAGTTCATGCATCAGAGTCTCTAATACACCTCCTTCTTTTACACCAATTGAAGTACCTTTTAAATGCACCGGAGCATTGGTTCGGAGAATTTTCCCTCTCTCAATCTCATAGAAATCGATATGCTGTACTCTACCGGTTATAATGTTTTCCTGATAATCCTTTATCAGGACATTATGCACACTGGAGTCACTCTTTAAATTGATAATTATGCTCTCTGAGATAACTGGAAACTTAGTATTAAACTCATGCTCATCAATAATTATCCCTTGACTATCAGTTTTACCGTAAATAACGGCAGGAATCTTTCCCTCTCTGCGCAGCCGGCGATTTTCCCGCTTTGTATTTTTACTTTTCAGTAAAATTGTAAGTGTTTTTTCCTCCATTAAAATCTCCTTCTTTGTAATTACTGGGACGGCAGGATTCGAACCTGCGCATGCCGATACCAAAAACCGGTGGCTTACCACTTGCCAACGTCCCAATTTTTTATTTGTACTTTTTATAATTTTATTCTTCTGCTGCAGATTGCTCATTTTGAGTAATTTTTTCAAACTCCTCAATAATCTCTTTCTGCATCATCTGTCTAAATGAGGAATTTATCGGATGAGCGACATCCTTATACTCTCCTGATTTTGTTCTTCGGCTGGGCATCGCAATGAACATTCCCGACTGTCCGGTTATTATCTTAAGATTATGTACAACGAAACAGTCGTCAAAGGTAACTGTCACATAAGCCTTGAGTTTACCGCCGGTAGTCACCTCTTTAATCCTGATGTCTGTGATTTCCATGCCTCACCTCCTGCCAGAACTCAACATTTTTCAAGGACTACATATATTTTAATATGCCAACAGGTATTTTATCAAGAGCATGAATATTTTTAACCAGGGTATAACAACTGGTAAGTATACTTTCGGCTCTTTTTGCCGTGGAGTGCCGGTCAAAGATAGCAAAGACCGTCGGACCGCTTCCGGAAAGACCGCTATACAAAGCGCCTAACTCTTTCAATTCTTTCCTCAAGCGGCTGATTTGCGGGAAACGTCCTTCTATAGCAGCGGTAAAAGTATTTTCCAGTTTCCACCTGTTAACCGGATTATACCGGTACATTTTAATAATTTTACCGGCATTCACTCCTGATTCAAAGGTACCAGGATTAATAAGTTTCTTTATGTTGAGCCAGCGGTAAGCCGCAGCCGTATTTATCTTAAAACCAGGGTAGATAATGACCAGATTAATATCCGTTCGCGGCACCAGCGGTTGTATTTGATCTCCCCTGCCGCCGATGCAGGCAGCCGGCGCCGCCAAAAAAAATGGCACATCACTACCCAGAGCAAGTCCGAGCTTGATTAACTGATCAGGTCTTAAAGGATTTTTACAGAGAGTATTCAGAACTGATAGAGTAGTTGCTCCATCACTGGAACCGCCACCTAATCCAGCGCCTGCCGGTATCCTTTTTTCAACGATAATTCTCCACCCATGGTTAATACCGGTTTCTCTGCGGAATATTTCCACTGCTTGAAATATCAGATTCTCCCGCGCAGAACAATCGAAGTTCCCTTCCAGCTGCAGCGCGTTTTTCTTTTTCAAAGAACAAATATTTAGAGTATCGTAGAGCGAAACCATCTGGAATAGAGATAATATCTCATGATATCCATCCGGCCGCCTGCCGAGCACCTTCAGGTATAGATTAACCTTAGCCGGCGCCAGGCAACTAAGCTCATCCATCTGTCAGGTATAGTATCCAAAATAAGGATTATATGCAACCACTAACTGACAAACAGAGCATGACCCCAGGGTGTCGTGTGCCCGTTGTGTACCGTTATGGGCAACTACTCAATAATTTTACTAAAATCTTGGTAAAAAACAAGATTTTTTACGCAGTATTTCATAAAAACTAGTTGACACAAAGTTATTGAAGAACTTAGATTTAAGCTGGAAACAATATAGAGAGAAAGGATTGATAGGAAGGCATGTTACCAGGTTTCTACGATGAGCTGATTACCACAGAGAATATTAATTTGGCTCCAAATTACCGGCCGTTTCTCCAGGCAATCGATAACAACACCGGCAATAATGATGAAGATGAGCTCTATGACGACGATTTTGATGAAGACTATGAAGAAGATGACTTCGAAGACTATGATGAAGATGACTATGACGATGATTTAGACGATGATGATGAAGAGGAAGATGCTTTCGATGACGATGAAGATGAGGATGAAAAGAAAGATGATGATGATGAAAAAGATGCTTTTGACGACGATTACGACCTCGACGATGACCTGGACTACGACGATTTTGATGACTGATAGATAAGGCTCGAATTAAACCAAAGCTTTTCAAGTTCATAGAAAGAACGCATTTCTTTATCCATCAAATGCACAACAAACTCTCCGCAATCTATAAGTACCCATCCCGAGTCATCAACGTTTTTATGCCTATTGAGCGTTTCAATATGATTCACCGCAAAGAAATCAGCTAATCTACGCACCAGTCCCTTCAAGTGAAGCTGACTGCGCACTGTAGTAATAATGAAAAAATCGGTCCAGCTATTAGCCACATTTAATACAGTAGTATCTTCAGCCTTATGCTCGTCTAAAAGCCGGGCAACGGCAAGAACGTTATTCTTTACAGAATCTTCCATCAAAATCCTTTCCTAAAATCAATGTCACGTCTATGGTTGGGTCAACAGATTCATTAAGACGGGAATATACCCTACTGCATTTTATCAAATCAGCTACCTTTTGAGCGCCTTCCAGTCTTCCCTTCCGGTCAATAACAATTGTTTTCAAATAATCATTATTATCAGCGTTACTGATGCCGGCAATGTCATAACCAAAGCTTTGGAAAACATTAGCCGCACGTCTGGCTAATCCATTTGTCCCAGTGCCATTTAATATTTCCATAGTAATAGTCATTTCCTCTTCACTGAATAACTCCAGTTTAGCAATAGTTTCCCGGGTTTGTTTTACCGTCTCTTTCAATAGATCGCCCTCAAAGTGGGGGAACAGCAGCACCTGTTGATCAACGGTTCTTCTGCTTCCCAGTACCCGTTGAAAAATCAGCCTTTCAGAAACAAAATTCTTCATTTCAGCAACAAAAGAATTTAAAGACCTTGCAGAAAAACTGGTGATAAAAATATTTTTTAAGGTTTTAAAAGGAACCGGCTTCAACAGAAAAGCCTCACGTTCGCCTATTTTTTTGAGCAAAGCCTGGAGGAATTTCTGTTTTCTGGCCACCAGATCGATCTCTGACTCCAGGGAATCTTCATAGGCGATAAAATCCACCATTTTATCGCCATCCAGTACTACAGAACCCGAGGGAAGAAGAATATGCCTATTATTAAATATCAGATCAACGGGGTTGGGAATGAATAGCTCGAGCCCTCCTAAAAGATCAACCAGATCCTTAACCCCATTTTCATTTAAGTCCACAGTGAAATCTATCTCAATACCAATGAGCTCCTCGATCTTGCGTTTAAACTCCTCCAGATTGCCTGCTTTATAAAGAATATCCACCCGATCAACCCGCTTGAGCGACTCGATTATCGCCCCTACATTTCCCGGAATAAAAACCACAGCTCCCTTATGCGTATCCGGGTTGTAGAGGAAAACCTCAAAAAAACGATAGTCCTGATCACCGGCAATAGCAAATAAAATTGCGTAGTCCACTCCCTGTTTCAGCTTCTCAGTTAGTGGATCCGTACGTAATTGAAAATATCCGAAAACAATTGTAGCCGCCAGAATAATTATTATCAGCCCCAAGAGAAAAATACTCTTGTCCCGTTTTTTCTTAATCTTTGACATTTTCCCTCAATTTCTCATTTAACTCGAGTTAAATAGGTAAGGTTTCTCATTTTACTTATACAAGCCTTGCTGCTTTATATAGCTCAGTACTTTATCCGGAATTATAGACCTTACCGCCCTGCCCTCTCTAATTCTCCGCCGAATTTCGGTTGAGGATATGGAAAGAAGCAGATTATTTACATATTTACAGGGAAAATCTATTGGCGCTTCGCTAACCGTAAGGCGGTGAGCAATGATTAAATCAACCATTTCAGCCAGAGGGCGTGCATCTTTCCAGGAAAAAAAATCTTTTGCCAGGTCATCGCCAATTATCAGACCCGGTTTCCCCTCAGGCGAATAACGCCGGATCATGTCAGTCATGGTCTCTATCATATAAGAGTCGCCGCCGCGGCTAAGCTCACAATCATCCACCGCAAAATCCGGATATGGAGCTGTAGCAATTTTCACCATTTCCAGCCTGTGCAGCGGCTCTATTCCATCAGTCAACTCTTTATATACCGGTAAATTGGCTGGTATAAAGATAATACGCTCATAATTAAATTCCA
>DRHE01000355.1 GCA_011049745.1 Spirochaetales bacterium
AAAATGTTTAAACGCGATATCACCGGAAGGAGGAGAGATAGCCATGACCACTGCCATGAAATTAAGAGAGGAAGGAAAAAGGGAAGGTATTCAGTCCGGTATACTGTGCGGCTTTTTCTATACTTATTCCATCAAGAAGCATATTTTTTGCATCTTCAATTGCTTTTCTCTTTAAACCCTCCTGAATGCCTTCCTTTTTTCCTTCCTGAATACCTTCCCGAATACCTTCCTGAATACCTTCCCTTTTTCCTTCCTCTCTTAATTTCATGGCAGTGGTCATGGCTATCTCTCCTCCTTCCGGTGATATCGCGTTTAAACATTTTCTTATATATTCTTTGTCAATTTCAGTTGTGTGCATTATGTAAAGTAAAAAGGTTATTATTATTTCCCTTTTTTCTCCTGCAAAAAACTCTCTTACCAAAGAAAATATTTCCACCATCTTTTCTTTTAAGTATTTTTCATCAGCTATATGTTTGAAAAGCAGTGTCATAACTTTATTGATGTTGTTGAACTTTTCTTTGAGAATTACTTCTTCCGGTATTTCGCCGATATCTGTAAAAATATACTTAAAATCAGGTATAAATTGCCTCAGGTTTTTATCCGCGCCTTTAAAGTAAGCGGATAGCGGCTTTACTTCCCATTTCTTGCTGCCATGATAAAATATTACAGGAATTACTATAGGGGGTTTCTCTTTATTCTTTACTGAATAGTCCCATATATTAAGGATATACCGTAATAACTGTAAATACTCATTCTCAGGCTTATAACTTTTATGTTCAAATAAAATGCTTACTTTAATTGTAATATTTCCGCTGTATTTACAGTTGAATACAAGGTCTGTATAGAATTCCTTTAGGCTCTCATCGATATAGCTGTTATTGTCATTCTCAAGAGTGTCAAGATCAAGCTTCTCAAGCAGCTCCTGAGGGAAAGTGGATTCTATCAAGTCGCGGCTGTTTTCTTTGATTTTTTCTATCTCTTTGAACAGCCTGTCATGCGGATTTACCATATCCTTCATGTTTAAATTATACTTAGAATCAAGCTGGTTGACAATAACCCTATATTTAAAAAAAATAAATCAAAGGTTGATAAAAAAAGACAAGTGTGTTATGTTGTTCATTAAGTGAACAACATAAAGTCTTTGGAACAGGAAATAGAAATACTCGAAAACATCTACCATAATCACAGCAAGGTAAAACAGCGTGATCTTGCCAGAATAGTGGGCCTTTCCCTGGGTATGACCAATGCCATTATCAAGCGCCTGATCAAGAAGGGCTGGCTTAAAGCCAGGAAAATCAACGAGAGAAATATCCACTATGTTGTTTCTCCCCTGGGAATAGAGGAGATTGCCAAGCGCAGTTACCGCTATTTCAAACGCACTATCAAGAATGTCGTTTACTACAAGGAAGCTATTGATAAGGTTTTTATCAGTATTGCCGGTGAGGGATACAAGGGAGTAATCCTGATTGGCGAAAGCGACCTGGATTTTATTGTAGAGCACCTCTGTCAACAGCACAATTTGAGCTTTCAGCGCAACATCAGCAGAAGCAGCAGCAATGACGGCAGCAAGGGGTTCTATGTTTTATACTCGGAGAACAAAGAGCCGCTCCTTTCCGTGAGCGGGGAGGCGGATAAGGCGAACTACGCTTATCTGCGGGAAATACTGGTCAATCTGTAGGCAGCTCGTTCCGGCGGCGCCGCACAGGCTTTCCAGGTTCATTTATTGCATCTCAGCATTTACCAGGTTTGTCCTGTCAGTTTTATCAGCTGATAAAGGCCGGCCAACGGAGAAAGTATAATCAAAAGTGGAGGATAAGATAATAAGAATAGTAACGATTGTAGGAGCGCGGCCCCAATTCATTAAAGCCGCCGTAATAAGCCGCTTA
Source organism: Spirochaetales bacterium (assembly GCA_011049745.1). Classification (GTDB taxonomy): domain Bacteria; phylum Spirochaetota; class Spirochaetia; order SZUA-6; family DRHE01; genus DRHE01. The sequence goes on from DRHE01000355.1 coordinate 1,887, forward strand.
ATTGCAAATGAATACAGCGGCGCCATTTCCGAATATTGCGTACATACCGGCCAGCATTACGACCATAATATGTCAAAAGTATTTTTCCAGGAGCTGTTGATTCCTGAACCTGATATCAACCTTGAAGTCGGATCAGGAAGCCACGGCCGTCAAACCGGGGAGATGCTCTATAAGATCGAAGAGGCGCTTCTGCAGCAGAAACCCGATTGGGTAATGGTTTATGGAGATACCAACTCCACCCTGGCTGGCGCCCTGGCGGCAAGTAAATTGAATATACCTGTTGCCCACGTGGAAGCAGGGCTTAGAAGTTTCAATAGAAAAATGGCGGAGGAACAGAATCGAGTATTAACAGATCACCTGGCAAGCCTCCTCTTTTGTCCCACCGGGGTTGCCCGCCAAAATCTGGAGGATGAAGGTATAAAAGCTGGTGTGGAGGTGGTCGGGGATGTGATGTATGATGCTTCGTTATTTTACCGCAGTATGGTTGCAGAACAGAGAAGTGTTCCACCAGATAATTTCTATCTGCTGACCCTGCACAGGGCGGAGAATACCGACTACCCGGAAAGATTAACCGCTATTGTTGAGGCTTTGAATAGCCTCAACAATTTCAAAGGAGTTTTCCCCATTCACCCGCGAACGCGTAAAGCTTTAGAAAGAGAGGGATTAAGGCTGAAAGCTCATATAAAGGTGATTGAGCCGGTGGGCTTCCTCGAGATGCTGCGCCTGGAAGAGGCTTGCGAGTTTATAGTAACCGATTCGGGAGGTTTGCAGAAAGAGGCTTATTTTTTTGCCAAACCCTGCATAACCCTGCGGGATCAAACCGAATGGGTGGAAACCGTAGAAGCCGGCTGGAACGTAATAGTTGGGGCTGATAAAGAGAAAATTGTAACTGCATTCAACGACATTAAATCCGACAACCGCTCGGCTCATTCACCGACCTTCTACGGTAACGGCCGGGCCGGCGCTAAAATCATAGAAAAAATCATAAATATTCAGGGAAAATCATTCAAGGAAAATTAATGAACTTCATCGACTTAAAAGAACAGTACAACCGCTATAAGGAAGAAATTAGAACGGAAATAGATAATACCCTTGAAGCAACCCAGTTTATCGGCGGGCCGGCCCTGGCCAACCTGGAAAAGGAGCTGGCCTCCTTCTGCGGCGCTAAACATGCCATCGGCTGCTCTTCAGGAACTGATGCACTTATCCTGGCCATGATGGCTCTTGATATAGAGCCAGGGGACGAGGTTATTGTGCCGGATTTCACCTTCTTTGCCACTGCTGAAACCGTTTCTTTTCTCGGCGCCAAACCGGTATTTGTGGATATCAGGGAAGACACCTACAACATCGATCCGGATTTAATAGAAGCCGGGATCACAGAAAGAACAAAAGGGATAATTGCCGTTTCCCTGTATGGCCAGTGTGCGGACTTTGATAGGCTAAAATATATTGCCCGCAAACATAACTTATTCCTCATCGAAGATGCAGCCCAATCTTTCGGCGCCGGCTGCAATGGCAAAAAATCAGGCAATCTCTGTGAGGTGGCTACCACCTCATTTTATCCGGCCAAACCCCTGGGCGCTTACGGAGACGGCGGCGCTGTTTTTACATGTAACGATGAATTAGCGGAGAAGATCAGGATGCTGCTTAATCATGGTCAGAATGCCTCTTACAAACACCGCTATATAGGTATAAACGGCAGGCTGGACGCTATTCAGGCGGCGATCTTAAGGGTAAAACTGAAGCATTTCAATGAGGAGCTGGAAAAGAGGCAGCAGGTTGCGGGGTGGTATACTGAGGCTTTAGCGGGCCTGGTTGTAACACCCGAGATCAAAGATGGAAATACCTGCTCCTGGGCCCAATATACAGTCAGGAGTGAGAAGCGGGAGCAGATTATTGACCAGCTGAAGAAAAAAGGGATCCCGGTGGCTATTCATTATCCCCTGCCGGTTCATAAGCAGGAAGCCTATAGTAACCAACAATTGGCTGATAAGGATTTTCCGGTGGCTGTAAGAATGAGCACAGAAGTCTTTTCCCTGCCCATGCACCCCTTTCTTACCCGTGAAGAAAGCCAACAGGTGGCTTCGGCAATCAGGGAGGCCCTTAATTGAAAGCGGTAAATGCTGCCTTGGTTGGTGTGGGTCGAATGGGCGCCAACCATGCCCGGGTCCTGGCAGAGATGGATGGGGTGAACTTGAAGGCTGTCTGTGATGCAGATAAAGCGGCAGCCGAGAAAATTGCCAGGAAATATTTTGTGCCGGCTTATTACCAGCATATCCAGCAGATGGTAGATAAAGAGGATCTGGATGCGGTGGTTATTGCCACACCGACTACCGAGCACAGGAAAGCGGCAAAGATATGCATCGAGAAAAAGCTGCATGTATTCCTGGAGAAACCCATGGCCTCCACGGTAGAAGAGTGCCGGGAAATAATTGAACAGGCAAAAAGCAGTGATGTGAGAGTAATGATCGGTCATATTGAGCGTTTCAACCCGGTTATTTTAAAGTTGAAAAGCTTTTTGAGTGAGTATTTTTTAGGTGATATCTACTATATAGAAACTGTACGTTCTGGTCCCTTTCCTAAAAGATTATACGGCAGCAAAGACGGCGTGGTAATTGACCTTGCAGTTCATGATCTTGACCTGGTGGATTATCTCTTCGGCAGATTGAATCACATCTATGCGCAGCACATTCAAACCGATTCCCATAAACAGGATATATATGCCAGGGTTATGTTCAAGACAAAAAAGGGAATTTTAGGAAGCTCGGAGTTCAGCTGGATATCTCCCAGAAAGGAAAGAAGCATCTCGATTTACGGCGACAAGGGGCTTTTAGTCGGTAACCTGATGGATCAGGAGGTATGGTTTTTCGAGAATGGC
>DRHE01000356.1 GCA_011049745.1 Spirochaetales bacterium
GGTGGTGCGGAGGGAAATGCAATTGTCACTGTGGTCTATAACCTGCTCGGAATCCTAATTTTTAGAGGAACATATCATTATAATGCGCCCCTCCATGCGAAATTAAGGGTATCTTCCACCCGGCCTCTGCTCTGGATAATTGCACTGGCCAATCAGGCTCTGCATAGAAACGCTCCCTACCCGACCCTGAATTTGCCCTATCTGGGTGGAGGAGCAGGAACTGACTGCTACTATTATGAAATGGCCGCTTACCATACCTGTGCGGTCACTTCAGGTGGAAATATGCTCTCCGGGCATCCTGGCATGTCCGTGGTTCCAGACAGTATCGTGCCCCTGGATCATCTCTTGAATATTGAAGCGGCAGAGGCAGCCTCGAAATTAACCAGGAAAAAAGCCAATTCTGTGGTTCTAAAACTGCTCGAAAAGTATGAAAGTCAATTGAAGAATCCTCCCAAAGGATTGACCTATCAGGATTGCTACGATTTGGTTACCGGAAAACTGATTAACAGCGGGTACGTGAAGCATGTGGATGAGATAAGAGAAGAATTAAAGAACCTGGGTTTGCCGATTGTGAAGAGCGGTTGAGAACGATACCTTAATAGGCCCTTGATTAAATCTGCCGGGCGGTCAAACTCTCAAGAACACGGCTACAAAATTTAAAAGGAGTTTTTATGCAAGGAAGGGTTGAGCAATTCGCAGAATACCTGGCTCCTCAGGAGGTCGAACGGCTGCATGAGGCTTCGCTTGAAATCCTGGAAAATGTCGGCATGCTGGTGCGTAATGAGAGGGCGCGAGCTGTTTATGCCGGGCACGGCTGTAAGGTGGATTCCGAAACCTCGATCGTGAAGATCCCCTGCAGTGTGATCGAGGAATACCGAAAGGCCTTTGTCCCGAATTTTACTTTCCGAGGTCGCGATCCGAAATTTGACCGGACTATTCCCCCGGACAGACCCGTGGTGGTAACGGGAAGCTCTGCGCCTGACATTATCGACCCCCGGACCGGGAAAGTGCGGCGCGCCACCTCTTCCGATATTGCTGACATCGCCTTTCTTATCAATGAGTTGCCGGGTTACGATGTTTTTTCAATTTCAACACTCGCCGGCGATGCTCCTGATGGCCGGTTCAGCCTTTCACGTTTCTATCCGGCCTTAAAAAATTGCCTGAAGCCGGTCCGCAGCAACACGAGGGGTATGAATGAACTTCACGATGTGCTGGAGCTGGGTGCGATTATTGCAGGCAGTGAAGAGAACTATAGAAAGCGGCCCCTGATTACCCACCACTATTGTCCGGTGATATCGCCCCTGACCATGGATGTGGAATCCACGGAAGCGTTGATCTATCTAGCCGAAAAGAAGCTTCCTGTCTTCGGGACCATCGTGCCCAGTGGCGGCATTACGGCGCCCATGACCCTGACCGGCACGCTTGCGCTAGGCAACGCCGAGTTTTTGGCCCTGGGTGTGCTCATGCAGATGGTCCGTCCCGGAACACCGCTGATATATTCCATTTTATCGACTGTAGCCGATATGCGCACGGGCAGCTACACCCCGGGGGCGATCGAAACCGGGATACTGCAGATGGCGCACAGTCAGATGGCGCGTTTTTACCAGGTTCCCTCAGGGGGGTACATCGGCCTGACCAATGCCCATGTAAATGACGCCCAGTCGGGCTACGAAACGGGCATGAGCGTGACCGGGGCTCTTCTGAGCGGAACGGACATGCTTAATATGGGAGGGCTTTTAAGCAGCCTGATGGCGTTTGATTTCGCCAAATGTGTAATTGACAATGAGATTGCCTTGATGCTCAAACGGATCAAGCGAGGTCTTGAGTTCAGTGATGAAAATCTCGCTCTGGGCGTAATCGCAGAGGCCGGGCCGGGCGGCTCATACATGGAAAATATGCATACTATTACGCACATGCGCCGGGCGGCTGTTTCTCCGAATGTAGCCGTCCGGGAGATGCGGGAGATATGGGAGGAGAAAGGGAGGCCCGATGCCCAGGCCTGTGCCATGAATCAAGCCGGGAAGATCCTTGGTGCGGATAACCCGGCGGTATTTTCGGCAGACCTGGACAGGAAAATTCGGGCTCGCTTTACGGAGCTGGTTGCGGGCGATGCCGGTTGGAAGGAATAAATAATCGATATTTCCCTGTAGTAAGATAAAAGTTTGCTTGACAAATAGAAACGGAATGGTACAATTCGCCGTTATTTAATATATTATTTTAGGAGGCAGTGTATGAAAAGGCATTTTTTTCTCGTATTAACTATTCTTCTCATCTTTCCCGTATTTATTTTAAGCGCTGTTGGTGAAAAAGAAGAGGTTTCGGGTGGGGTTGTCAAGTATTACTCGGATAACGATGAATCTGAACTGGACCCTTTAGCAAATAATATTATCAAAGGAACAGGCCTGAAGCTTGAGCCCCTCAGGTTGTCATCGGGCGAAGCCTGGGCCAGGGTGGCGGCCGAGGCTCCCAATATAGGCGCAGACATGCATTTTGGCTGGCCCCTTTCATTCGCCCTCATGGCTAAAGAAAAGGGACTTCTTATGCAGTATAAATCCCCAGCCTGGAAAAATATTCCTGCCGAGTACAAAGATCCGGAAGGCTACTGGTATGGCTGGTCATACTGGTTCGCCTGTATTGCGGTAAATACCAAACTTCTGAATGAAAAAGGCTACGAGATGCCGAAATCCTGGCAGGATCTCCTTGATCCAAAGTGGAAAGGTGAAATTGTCATGCCCAATCCCGGCACCTCCGGAACCGCTTTTCTGACCGTCTCTACCATAATGCAGCTCTACGGAGAAGAGGCCGGCTGGGATTATCTGGTCAAGCTCGATGCCAATGTGGCTCAATATACGAAGTCGGGCTCCGCGCCGGCACAACTGGTGGGACAGGGGGAATATATTATCGGGATAACCTGGGACCAGGCCGTGCAGAAGAGGAAGGACGAGGGCTATCCTTTAGAACTGGTCATTCCTGAAGAGGGCACAGGCTATGTTCTGGATGTCGCCATCATCTACAAGAACGCAGAAAACCCGGGCGGCGCGAAAAAATTCATAGACTACATTGGAAGCAAAGAGTTCCATGAAGAAGTGGCCAAATACAGGTCCAAGGTTACCTATCCCGGGGTGGAGGCGCTGGTAACGTTTGACCCGAAGCTGATTGATTATGACGCCCAATGGGCGGCTGCGAACAGGGAAAGAATAATGAGCAACTGGAAAGCCAAATTTGCAAAGTAGCAGCCAAGTTTGAGAAAGGCGGCCTCGGGCCGCCTTTCTAATATGCATTAAGCACGGCTTAAATCAGAAAATTCGAGTATAGGACCTGCTATGAGGAGAGATCCCTTATTTATCGTACTGACCATTATTATGACCCTACTTCTCCTCCTGTTCGTGGTTTATCCGCTGGGCTCGGTGCTCATCACTTCTTTCCGGTTGGAAGGAAGGCTGTCCCTCGGCAACTATGCCGATTTTTTCCGTTATTCATACTATTACCGGTCAATGCTCAATAGTTTAATGCTGGGTATTGTGACCACAGTGATAATCCTGGTCATTGCTTTTTCTCTTTCCTATACGATCAGTAAAACAAACCTGCCCCTAAAGGGATTCCTAAAGACTGCTTCTCTCTTGCCTTTGATAGCGCCGCCTTTTATTTTCTCCCTGGCGCTCATCATAATTGCCGGGAGAAGAGGGCTTATTTATCATTTCCTTAAGATCAGCCCGACCATCTACGGCTGGCCGGGCCTGATCACGGCTCAGGTGCTTTCGTTTTTACCTTTGGGTTTCCTGATGGTGAACAATGTGATCCAATCCTTGAATCCTTCTTTGGAAGATGCCTCCCTCGATCTGGGGGCAAGCCAGGCCAGGACTCTCTTCCGGGTCATTATCCCGCTCTCCCTCCCCGGTCTTTTCAAGGCCGCTCTCCTGGTCTTTATTATCTCCTTAGCTGATTTTGGAAATCCCATGCTGATCGGCGGTGGGCTTCCCATCATGGCAACCGACGCCTATAACCTCTGGATCGGGGAGCAGAACATGGAGATGTCCGCGGTATTCTGTGTTTTACTCGTTATCCCCTCGATTTTTGTCTATGTTGTGCAAAATTATTTCCTCAAAGAAGGCTCCTATGTAACTGTAACCGGCCAGATGATGGCTACAGAACGGAGAAAGATATCCTGGTATATTCAATACCCTTTTTTCATAATATCAATCACGGTCGTTTTAATAATTGTTTCCTGCTTTTCCGTAATTTTTTTAAGCTCGGTTACAAAGCTCTTCATGATTAACAACACGTTTACCCTGGAGCATTTTTTCAGCTATTCCGGCTGGAAGGCCCTTAGAACCTCCTTCACCGTTTCTTCAATAGCCGCAGCCCTGACCTCCTTTTCCTCGATCATTTTTTCATACATTCTGGTGCGGAAAAAGCCGAAAGGAAAACAGCTGCTGGAGTTTATCGCCCTGCTGGGTTTTGCAGTTCCCGGCACGGTAATGGGCATCGGGTACATCCTCGTGTTTAACAGATATCCGTTGATGCTTACCGGGACCCTGATAATTATCATTATCAACATATCCTTCCGGGAGTTTCCGGTAGGGCTGGAAGCGGGTATCAGCAAGCTTCATCAAATCGATATTTCTATTGAGGAAGCTTCAAGAGACCTGGGCGCCGGCAGCTTTAAGACCTTTATCAGGGTGGTCCTGCCCCTTATGAGTTCTGCTTTTGCGGCCAGCTTTCTTTACACCTTTATGGTGGGGATGATAACTATTAGCGCGGTGATATTCCTTATAGCGCCGGGGACGAATCTTGCCTCTCTCCTCATACTCAGGCTGGGCGAGACTGGTAATATAGGAAAGGCTTCCGCAATGGCCATATTGCTTACCATTATCGTTCTGGTGAGCCTGGTGCTGTTGAAATATATTTCAAAGCAATCAAAAGTAGAAATGTTGAAAGGCTTTTAATGATGGTGAATGATAAGATCCTGGAACTTAAAAACCTGGTCAAGAAGTTCGGTAATGTAACCGCGGTAAACGACCTCAGTATCCCGTGCATTAAGCGGGGGGAGTTCCTGACTTTTTTGGGCCCCTCCGGCTGCGGAAAAACGACTCTGCTCAGGATGATCGGGGGATTTTATTACCCCAGTTCGGGTAACATAATTATGGATGGAGAGATAATTAACGATATACCCCCGGAGAAGAGAAAAACAAGCATGGTCTTTCAGAACTATGCCCTTTTTCCCCATATGAACGTGTTCGAAAATATCGCCTATGGATTGAGAGTGAAAAAACTGCCTCGTAAAGAGATCGAAAAAAGGGTGCTGAATGTACTGGGCGTGGTTCAGCTTGAGGGCCTTGAGCATAGAAAACCGAATCAACTGTCGGGTGGTCAGCAGCAGCGGGTGGCTTTGGCACGCTGTATCGTGATCGAGCCCCAAATTGTCCTTTTGGATGAGCCACTTTCAAACCTCGATGCCAGCCTGAGAGTCATGATGAGGGAAGAGATCAGGAAGATACAGAAATCCCTGGGTTTAACTACTATTTTCGTTACCCATGACCAGGAAGAGGCCATGAGCATGGCCGATCGGATCGTGGTGATGAATGATGGAAAAATCGAGCAGATAGGCACGCCGCTTGAAATCTACGAAAAGCCGACCACGCTATTTGTGGCTGCTTTTATCGGCTATGTTAACCTGTTAAAAGGAAAAATAAAATCCAGGCAAAACGAGCCCCTTACCATAGCCACAGATCTTGGCGAGTTTTTCAATATGAATGAGGAATTGAAGGGGTTCAAAGTCGGGGATGAGGCGACCATTCTTATCAGGCCGGAAGCAGCATGGCTGGAAAAGGCCTCGCTAAAAAGAGAGAGGAATACTTTTAAAGGCAGAATCATGAGTTTTACCTATATAGGATATATTGCCAGGTATTATGTAGAAGTCGAAGGGCAGGAGCTTCCTTTTATTATCGAGATATCCAACCCCGGCGGCAGGGGGATATTAAAAAAGGGAGAGCAGGTAACAATAACTCTCCCTTCAAAATTTCACTGCATCAGGACTTAGACCTCTGGATTAATACTTATACAGCTCAA
>DRHE01000357.1 GCA_011049745.1 Spirochaetales bacterium
GTATAGAGCGCAGTCTCTTCGCCCTGTTAAGGGGTAAGAAGGTGAAGAAGGTGGATCATGTCACCTTCTTCGGTAAGAATCCCGATTCTCACCCCATTTACATTTTTTAAGGCTGATTTTACGTGGTCCCCGGTTTGCAGCCGGGGATCTCAATCTGTCCGGCTCTATTCTTGGCTGCGAGATAAAATAAAAAAACCTTTGCTCCGCTCTGTTTCAAACTCCGGTTTTATGCTAAATTCTTGAGCTACTACTTAAATATGAGGTTCAATATTGGAAATATTTATACTCGGCACGGGCGGCATGATGCCCCTGCCAGGTCGGAGTCTTACTTCTGTGCTCTTGCGCAGAGGGGGAGAACTTTTCCTCTTTGATTGCGGGGAGGGAACCCAGGTTTCTCTGCGGCGTCTAAATCTGAAATGGAAGAAGATCTCTATAATATTTATATCTCATACCCATGCGGATCATGTAACCGGGCTCCCCGGTATTTTAATGCTTACTTCCCAGGTGGACAGGGATGAGCCCCTCTACATCTTCGGTCCGCCGCGTATTGCCGAATATGTGGCAGAGAGCCGCCGGATTCTGGATATGTATATTAATTATCAGATAATAGTCAAGGAGATCCTGGAACCCGGGATTATTTACCAGGGCAGCGGTTTTCAGGTGCGGGCCTTCCCCCTTCTGCACTCTAAACCCTGTCTCGGTTACTCTCTGGAGGAGGAAAGGCGCCCGGGAGTTTTTTCTCCTGAGAATGCTGTGGCCCTGGAGATTCCCCGCGGGCCATTATGGTCCAGGCTCCAGGGGGGTGAGCAGGTGGAGCTTGATTCCGGCCGGATAATTCAGCCTGGAGAAGTTATGGGGCCGCATCGTTTGGGAAGGAAGTTCAGCTTTATTACCGATACCGCTTTTAACCCTGGATTGCATGATTTTGTCAAGAATGCAGACCTGCTGATCTGTGAGGGCATGTTTACCGAAGAGCTGGCCGAATCAGCCAGAGAGAAAAAACATTTAACTGCTAAACAGGCGGCTCTTATAGCCTCCAGGGCTGGTGTTAAAAAGTTGGGGCTGATCCATTACAGCCCGCGGTACAGCGAGGGGGAACTGAAACAATTGCGCCATGAGGCCAGGGAGATATTTCACAATACCTTTTTGACGCGTGATCTGCAGGTATTAACGGTTCCCTATATTGATTAATAACAGGCGGATAAACTATTTAAGCTTGACCATTTATCCAGAAAATATTAGCTTTCTAAAAAAGATTTTAACACGGAGCTGTTTATGATTGCGGTGAGCAACCTGGGGAAAAGATATGGTTCTTTAGAAGCGGTTAAGAATGTCACCTTTGAGATTCCTACCGGTGAAGTAATCGGTTTGTTAGGTCCCAATGGAGCCGGGAAAACCACTATTATGAAGATACTGACCGGTTATATATACCCAAGTTACGGATCAGCGGAAATAAATGGTTACAGTATTTTCAATGATCCTTTGGAGATAAAGCGTTCAGTCGGTTATCTGCCGGAGAATGCGCCCCTATATACTGATCTGAATGTAATGGAATACCTTAATTTTGTGGCTGAATCACGGCGTCTTCAGGGGGAACAGAAAAAACAGAGGATGGATTGGGTCGTGGAAGAGTGCGGATTGGCAGAGGTAGTCTATCGTAATATAGATGAAATATCCAAGGGGTACAAGCAGCGAACAGGCCTTGCCCAGGCAATAATCCACGATCCGGAAATATTAATTCTTGATGAACCGACAACCGGGCTCGATCCCAATCAGATAATCGAGATCCGGGAGCTGATCAAGCGTTTCGGCCGTGAAAAAACAGTTATTCTTTCCACACACAGATTGCAGGAGGTGGAAGCTACCTGTAAGCGGGTCATCATTCTGAATGAAGGCGAGATCGTTGCCCAGGGAACCACTGAGGAGATCTGGCGGGAGATGAAGGGTGAAACCATGCTTGACCTTACTTTAAAGGGCGGTACCGGGCCGGATGATTCAATTCTCCAGGTAGCAGGGGTTAAAAAGTTGATTGAGCGCAGAGAATTATCCAAAGCGACCTTCAACCTGCATCTTTCCCTGGCACCTGACAGCGGAGCTTTAGAGGGAGTCTTTGACTGGGCCATTGCAAAGGGATATAAAATTCTGGCCATGGTGCCGCAGCGTTTAAGTTTAGAGGATATCTTTATCAAGCTAACCGGAGAGGAATCAGAGAATGTCAATTAACATTTTGCCTATCATAAAAAAGGAATTTAAATCTTATTTCAATTCTCCTATTGCCTATATTGTGCTGGTCGCTTTTTTAGTTTTTACATCTGTCTGGCTCTTCTATTTACAGCAGTTTTTTACCAGAAATGTTGCTTCTCTGCGGATTTACTTCGGCATTATTCCGGTTGTCTTTATCTTTCTGATGCCTGCGATTACTATGAGAAGCTGGGCGGAAGAAAAGAAAATGGGTACCATAGAAATATTGCTTACCCTGCCCTTTAAAGAGGGAGAGCTGGTTATCGGTAAGTTTCTGGCGGCATTGGGCATGCTTATTATAATGATGATGCTTACCCTACCCATACCATTGTTGTTGAGCCCCTTCGGTACATTTGATTGGGGGGAAATATTCAGTCAGTACTTTGGCCTTTTACTGATTGGAGCTGCAGGTATATCTCTGGGCCTCTTCATTTCCGCTCAGGCAACCAACCAGCTTTCAGCTTTTATAATCGGAGTAATCGTTCTACTATTTCTAACCCTGGTTGCCCAGGTAACTCAGGTAGCGCAGCTGCCGCCGTGGGCAGCCGGTTTTTTTAATTATCTCTCTCTGGGATATCATTTTGAAAGCTTTGGCCGCGGCCTGATTGACAGCCGCGATCTCTTCTACTATTTGTTGGTAATATCTCTTTTCCTTTATCTCAATACAAAAACACTGGTTTTTCAGAAATGGCATTGAGGATACAGTGAGGATAAATTGATGCGAAAAAAGAGTACTGAGTTATTAATCCTTTTTCTTACCTTGTCGGTTTTACTTTTATTTGCTCTGAACAGCAACCGTTACTTCGTCAGGCTGGATTTTACCGCAAATAAGGCTTTTACCATTTCAAAGGTTTCTAAAAAGCTCTTTCAGGAAATTCCGGAGCAGGTATATATTACCTATTATATTTCCGAGCGTTTGCAGTCACTCTACACCTTTCCTGCTCAAATTGAGGATTTACTTCAGGAGTATGCCGCCTATTCCAGGGGTAAGATCATAGTCTCCGTTCTTGATCCCGCCAAAACCGGGGATGCGGGTAAAGCGGAGTCTCTGGGCGTTTACCCGCAGCAGATAGAAGTGATAGAGAAAGATGAACGCAGTGTGGCCCGAGTTTATACCGGGATTGTAATCCAATATCTGGATCGCTCTGAAACCCTTCAGGTGGTGGGCCGGATCGACACTCTGGAGTATGACCTCACATCAAGGATAAGGAAAGCGGTGAATAACGAAAAACGAGTAATAGGTATACTCATAGGCAATACTGATAGTTCAATCCAGCAGAACTTCCAGGCTCTGCAGGCAGAGCTCTCCCGGGATTTCAGTGTAACCGAGGTCGGCAGGGGAGAAGATATTCCTGATGATATTTCTATTCTTTTTGTACTGGGCAACAAAGATCTGGCTGAGTTCGATCTCTTCCCCATAGACCAGTATATTATGAGAGGCGGCAGGGCTTTCTTTGCTGTTGAGGGAGTGAATGTTGATTTTCGCCGCAACCTTGAGGCGGCAAAAATGGAAAATTCACCTTTACTGGATATGCTTGAAAGCTATGGAGTAAAGGTAAAAAGAGCGTTGGTTTTGGATGAGTATTGCAAGAATTTCCGACAGCCTCGTGTGGTTTTCGGTCAGGTAATGTGGCAGCTAATGGATAAATATCCCCACTGGGTTACTGTATCGGATCAATTCGTTTCCCGTGATAATCCAATTACCGCGCGCTTCGGCGGTCTTGATCTGTACTGGGCAAGCCCATTGGAGCTTATTGAAAAGAGCGGTATTACTGCGGAAGCAATAATTAAAACCACACCGGATGCATGGTTAATGGAGGATAGATTTGAAACTCTTCCCAACCGTTCAGCAGCGCTCTTTTTTATGGATAAAGAATCAAGAAAACAATACAACCTGGCGGCTGTACTGACAGGTTCTTTTGATACCTTTTTTTCAGTAATTCCTGAAAGAGATGGAGAATTACGGGAATGGCAGGAGATAAAAAAAAGCAGTCCGGATAATCGCATCCTGGTTGTAGGCGACCTCGATTTTGCCAGTGATTTCTACCAGTATACCGATGCTGTTTACAATATGGGTTTTTTAAGCAACTCCGCTGAATGGCTGGCCAATGATGATGACCTGCTCGAAATAAAAACCCGGGTGACCAGGGATATCCGGTTAAATAAGATACAGGATCCGAAAGAAAAAGACCGCGCCATCTTTATGGCTCGAGCTATTAATGTTGTACTGATACCGGTAATAGTTGTAGCCTTCGGGTTGTTCCGCTTTTTCAAGCGCAGAAAAAAAAGTCTAACTATCGGGCTGGAGGGCTAAATGGGTTTTGACTTAACTGTGAAGAAAAAAGTAATCATCTTAAGCATAATCCTGGCTTTCCTGACTTTTACCTATGTGCTGGGACTAGTTTTTTCGTCTGAGAATGTTCAAAACAGAAAAGCCCGGGAACCAGTGTTTGCAATTCTTAATAAGGAATCAGTAGCCAGGATTGAAATTATAGAAGGTGATTTGCCTACAGAATTGGAGAGAAGGAGTGAAGACTGGGTCGTGATGATCAGGAACATGGCTTTTCCGGCTTTGGAGAGCAGGGTCGATTCTCTTTTAGATCTGGTGATCTCTTTGAAAAGAAGCCAGGTTGTAAGTGCAAACCCGGAAAATTGGCAGAACTTTGAAGTAAGCGGGGAAAACTCAAAGCAACTGAAATTATTTAATAGCTCGGGAAAGGCTATTGTCCACCTGCATATCGGTAAAAGCGGGCTTGGTTCAAAGGGTAATTATATCAGGTTGGAGGGCAGCAATGAGGTTATTCAGAGTGACCGTTCTTTAAACTTTTATCTCAATAGTGACAAAAGCTTCTGGTCCGATTTACGTCTCTTTCCCCGCGATCTTACCGGTGAGGATATTATCCGGATAACCATCAGAAGCCGTATAAGCTTCCCCGAACAAGAGGGCAAATTGCATGATCTTGACTATACACTGGTATTGGAGAATATTTCAGGTGTTGAAACATGGCAGGTTTATGGAATGGACAGCTCTTTATACCCGCTTTCCCCGGAAAAGGTTGACTCCGTGGCCAATACTCTTGCAGTATTTGAAGGAAATGAGTTTATTGTCGATGTCGCGCAGGATCAGGCAGGCTTTGCTGATCCTGAGGCTGAGATTGAGTTCACAACTATCGATGATGCATCCTACACTCTGCAGGTGGGGGCTCATTTCAAGGAAAAAGA
>DRHE01000358.1 GCA_011049745.1 Spirochaetales bacterium
GCCTCTACTTTACCACCTACTGGGACTTTTTTAAATTCTCCGCTGCTTATATCAATCTCGATCCCTGGCTTACTCCTGCGGAAGTGTCCGCCGGCGAGACAGTAAATGAGCCATATAAGGCTTTTTTCGGCCACCGGGTGGAGTTTATCCTGTTCAGACGGCTGAATGTGGCCCTTACAGAGACCGTGATCTTCGGCAACTACTATCCCGAGCTCAGGGATTTAAACTCCCTGATGATATTTCACAACTGGAACATACCCAAGAAGGCCAATTCCCTGATGTCGTTAGAGCTGGATTACAATCCCTACAAATGGGTGAACCTCTACGGCCAGGTGGCCGAAAAAAGCCTTATATGGCTCATTTACTGTCTCGCCGGCGGACACTTCCGCAGGAGTAAGCCAGGGATCGAGATTGATATAAGCAGCGGAGAATTTAAAAAAGTCCCAGTAGGTGGTAAAGTAGAGGCTGTCGTGGAAGTCGGCGTAATCGGAGAGCACCATGTTGCCGGTAAAGCCATTGCCCCAACTTAAAACATCCCGCCCGAACCTCAAGCTCCAGTGCTTTCCCCCCAGGGCAAAAAAAGCCTGGAAAGGCGTATAACCGGCCAACTCATATGCTGAAGATATGACATTACTGTAGTTGCCGGCAGCTTCCGACACCAGGCAATGCTCCTCTCTCAAGGTCAGGGTCAGGTTGGCATAGAGAACATTGCCCAGCCAGGCCTCCAGGGGGATGTCCAGCATGGGCAGGCGCTCTTCATAGCCGTGTATCCACTGGGCCTCCTCATCAGTGTGATAGTAGCCCTCAATATTCATCTCTAAAGAGGCATTCAAGGCCAGGCCGTCCCGGTGGCGCGCCAGGGTCTTTTTCTTAAGATCCTCCTCTATTGCCCGGTAGGCTGTTTTACCGGCCAATGAGAGGCGGCCCGGGTTTATTCTGGCCAGATTACGCTTTATCTCATCCACACTGTAGGGCCGCGAGCTGAAGGGAGGCGGCTCGCCGCTTTCCAAAAAGATCTTATCCAGGTCATCATACTTATCCCAGCTTACCGGCATAATGCTCTGATCATTCTGCGCCCAGAGCCTGCCCGGACCCGGCAGCCAAATAGAGAGCAGCGTAAGAATTAATATCAACTTCATCTGCTGACTTCCCTTGCTCACCGCCAGCGCCGCTGGTAGATATTCAATAGCATACCCACCCCGATCATGGCAGTCCACAGGGATGAGCCCCCGTAAGAGAGAAAAAACAGGGGGATACCGGTAATAGGCATTATACCCATGGCCATGCCGATGTTTATCATCACGTGGAAGAAAATCATGGCCACGATGCCGCTGCCTACATACAGGGCATAGCTGCCGCGCGCTGTGTAAGCTATCCTTATTCCTCTGATCAGTATAACCAGAAAGAGCAGGAAAACAACCATTCCCCCTATAAAGCCCCACTCTTCGGCTAAAATCGAAAAGATAAAATCAGTGCTCTGCTGGGGCAGGAAACGATAGTGGCTCTGGGTACCCTGCAGAAATCCCTTGCCCCAGAAGCCGCCTGAGCCAACGGCCGTTACGGACTGAATGATATTCCACCCCGCCCCCTGGGGATCAACCCGGGGATTCATGAAGATGATCAGACGCATTATCTGGTAATCCCTGAGCACCATACGGGCCGCTAAAGAACCCAGAACACCGGTCAGGAGAATGGCGTCATTATAGAGTATCCAGTAAAAATAACTGCGCTTGAATCTGAAATAACCCCAACCGGCCAGAAGTGCAATAAAGAGCAGGGCAATCAGCAGATATTTAAGCAGATTCAAATTGGAGATTAAATTGAAAAAAGCAAGCTCCCTTCCCAGGATTAACCGCTCAAAAGCAGGCAGAATGCTGAGAACAACCACCAGGGCGCCGGAAGCAAAGATAAAAAAGATGTGGCGCAGCCGGGCGCCGGCCATGAAAACCATTACCAGAAAGATAGGCGGGAACACTAAAGCTGTGCCCATGTCCGGCTGCAGAAGTATCAGGCCCATGGGCAGAAGTGCAATACCGAACCCCAAAACAAAGCGGGGCAGTTCGCGCACTCCATTGCCCACACCCCTCAGGTAAGATGCTAAAAAGAGAATTAGGGCGAGCTTTGCAAACTCGGAGGGCTGTATCCCGTAATCGCCTATGCCCAGCCAGGATCTGGCGCCATTGACCTCCTTGCCGATCAAAGCGGTGATCAACAGCAGCAGTATTACAAAACCATAGATATGGAGAGAGAGATTCCTTAAGCGTGTATAGCCAAAGTAGGCGAAGAAAGCAAGTAAAATACAACCGCTCAACGCCCAGATCAACTGCTTTATATACTCATTGGAAAATACCAGGCCGGTGGAGGTAATGTTGCTGGAGTAGATAAAGAGCACACCGATTACGGTAAGTACCAGGGTAGCGCCTAACAGGATGAAATCAAAACTGAACAGGGAAACTCGCTTCATTCTTCCTGCTCCTGCAGCCATTTGACATACCACCAGGGCTTCAAGGTATCGAGCGCCTCCTGGTAACTCTGGCCGGCAAAGATTGCCTGGAAAATAACATTGGCTGCTTTTGGCGCCCACCATTCCCACTCATTTTCCGCCTCAACCATAACCACTACCACTACCCGATCTTCAGGATTGTCCGTTTCATAGGGTGCATAAGCGGCAAACCAGGAATGCCACTTATCCTCTTTGCCCACTTCCGCGGTCCCAGTTTTTCCGGCAATCTCCACCGCTTCAGTTGTAAGCACTACCTTTGCCGTTCCCTCGGTTATTACCCCTCGCATGGCTTTCTGTACTGTGCGAAAGGAGCTTTTTCGGATATGGGAGGTATGGATCAGTTCCGGCTCAACAACTGAGATAATCTCCCCGCTTACCGGATCGCGTATTTCCCGCACCAGGTGAGGCCTGAATATCTCACCCACATTAACTATCATAGCTACTATATTTGCCATCTGCAGAGGTGTTACCAGCAGATATCCCTGACCAATTGACAGGTTAATGGTATCTCCACCCAGCCACTTTATATGGTGCACCTTCTCTTTCCACTCGGGTGTGGGCACAAAACCGCTGGTTTCCCCCGGAAGATCAATCCCGGAAATGGCGCCTAATACGAAATCCCTGGCGTAATAGGTAATCCGCTCCACACCCAATGCATCCCCCACTGTATAAAAATAAACATCACAGGATTGGGCCAGACCGGAGAAGAAGTCCACAGGTCCGTGTCCGGTTTTGCGCAGGTAGCAGTGAAAAATTCGGTCACCATACTCAAATTGACCGGTGCAGTTTACCTTATGGTCGAGGGGAAAAACCTCTTCCTCGACTAAAGCGGTAGACATAACCATCTTGAATGCTGATGCCGGGGGATAAGAAGATTGTATGGCGCGGTTTAAAAAAGGAGAAGCCGGGTCCAGGGAAAGCCGTTTATATTCCACCGCTGCTTTATCCGTGAAAAACATGTTGGGGTCATAGGTTGGATAGGAGACCAGGGCAAGCACCTCTCCGGTTGCCGGTTTAAGCACCACCACCGAGCCTATACGCTCACCCAGGGCCTGTTCACAGAGGCGTTGGATATTCCGGTCTATGGTAAGCACCAGGTTATTACCCGGCACCGGCGGGATATCCTCAATGCTCTTCTTCTTAACACTTCTCTCCCGAACATCCACCAGCCGGAAACGGGTGCCGTCCCTGCCGCGCAGCACCTCGTCATATTTTTTTTCAATGCCATTCTTACCCAGCACCGTGCCGAAGCTGTAGCCGCGGTTGTAGAGAATCTGGATCTCCTCACGTGAAATGTCACCCACATAGCCGATAACATGTGCTAAAGTACCCATCTCCAGGTAGCTGCGCACCGGTTTATTGTGCCACGCTACACCGGTAAATTCTTCTATATGCTCACCCAGATAGGCAATTGTCTCGAAGTCTATGCCGCTTTTAATTTCAATTGGCTGGTAAAGATGGTAGTACCTGGGCGGCACTCGTTTCTCAATTTCCTCCACAGTAATATTCAGCAGGATGCTTAACTTCCTGAATAACTCCTGACGTTCATTATCACCAACCTCACCAGGGATTATATCCACGGCAAAGGAGTCTCTATTCACTACCAGCGGTATATCATAACCGCGATCATAGATCTCTCCCCGTTGCGCGGGGATAGGCATCTGCCGGCGGGCAACAGCCTGAGCCCGCCGCTCATACTCCAGCCCCTTAACCACCTGCAGAATAAAGAGATTGCTGGAAAGAAAAATAAATGACAGGATAATGGAAATAAAGAGGAATATTGCCCGTCTTTTGACAAAAGAGGGTTTTCTCAGACCGGAAGAAAGCTCCAGGCTCATTTTCTTTTCACATCTTATCTTTATCCCTGGGCTTTAATGCTCTTATCAAACCCAGGAAAGCGAATAGAAAAGGCGAAAGCAAGGCATTATAGCCTACTTCAATAAAAAGACGCACACCCCAGCTGCCGTAGCCGGCGGTGGAAATGGAAAACAAAAGCACTACCAGTGAAGAGAGAACAGCCTTTATTATCGTAGCCACAGCCACAACAATCAAGGGCATAAAAACAGGATCAAGAAAGATATTGCCCTCAAAGAGCCCATAGAGAAAACCGATAAGGGTGCGGGAAAAGGCATGAAAGCCCAGGGGGGCCAGACTCAACAGATCTTCAATAATACCGGAAATAAAGCCGGAGAGCTGGCCCGCCATGGAGCCTTTGCGCAGGGAGACAAATACCAGGATAATCAACACTATATCCGGCTTCACCCCCTTGATAGCCGCCCGCTCCAGTAGGGTGGATTGCAGCAGCAGAGCTGCAGCAAGGATGACAATAATAATTATCAGGTTTCCGGCCGGTCTTTCCACTTAGCCCCCGGTATCCAGAACAAAAACGTATTCCAGACGGGAAAAATCGACTATAGGCTCAACCTCCAGCTCTAAAGAGGCTTCATAGCTTCTGGCCCGTATTTCCCGTACGCGGCCTATATGTATACCTTTTGGATAAACACCCCCCATTCCTGAACTGATTACCAGCTCACCATACTGGACCTCATTTTTAGCCAGTTTCTTAACATACTGCATTGTCAGGCGGCCCTGGCCCAGCCTGCTGCCGTTAACCAGACCATCGTAACGTGAATCCTGCAGGCGGGCGGCTATATAGGAGGCCGGATCAAATATGGGCAGCACTGTGGCAGAGAATAAGGAAACCTCAATCACCTTTCCTACCAGCCCCTGGAGTCCGCGCTGAAAAACGACCACCGGCATCCCACGCCGCAGCCCACGGCTGGAACCCTTGTTGATCACAATGGTTGAAAAAAGATTGCCCGGATCCTTACCAATAACCTCTGCCGGTATCTGTTTAAAGGGCAGGGTCCTGGAGAAATCAAGCTGTTCCTTGAGCTGGGCATTCTCCTGGCGCAGCTCCACCAGGTCGCGGGAAAGCCCCTCATACTCGGCTAATCGCCGGCGGGCCAACCCCAGTTCCTGCTGCAGGCGCCTTAATTCGCTTATCGAATTCCAGGTATCCCCTATCCACGAACCTATACGGGAGACACTGATCTGAAATACCGAAAGAAACGATTGTCCGATTTCCGTTGGTCTTATTGTCAAACTGCGGCTGGAGAAGAGGATAAGGAGGAGGCTTATCAACACCAGGGAGGTGCAGGTAACACCAACCTTGCGTTTCTGGATAGTTTTCTGGAGCCTTGTCATTAAAAAAAATTCAGCTTAGCTTCTAATATTATAATACTTCCTGCCCATGTCTTTCACACCCTCCAGGAATTTTCCGGCGCCTATGGCGACACAGAGAAGGGGATTCTCAGCTAAAATAACCGGCACCCCGGTTTCTTTTGCTATCAGTTTAGGCAATCCTTTTAAGAGTGAGCCGCCGCCGGTCATTACGATTCCCCGCTCCACAATATCAGCAGCCAGTTCAGGCGGGGTCTGTCCCAGGCTTTTCTTGATCTCTTCGATCACTGTGGTTGTGGGTTCCTGCAGGGCTTCCCTGACCTCTACAGAATCCATTTCCAGCCGCCTGGGCAATCCGGTAATGGCATCGGTCCCCTTAATCTCCATCTTCTCTATTTTCTTGTCCGGAGAAGCATTGCCAATGGTTATCTTCACATTTTCCGCGGTCTGTTCACCGATTATCAGGTTGTGAATATTGCGCACGTGCTTTATCACGGCCTGATCGAATTCATTCCCCCCTACCCTGATAGCATTGGAAACCACCATTCCCCCCAGGGAGATAACTGATATCTCGGTTGTGCCGCCCCCCAGGTCCACAATCATGTGCCCGGCGGGTTCTAAAATTGGAATATTAGCGCCGATAGCAGCGGCCATTGATTCCTCTATCAGGTAGACCTCGCGGGCACCGGCCTGTTCGGCGCTTTCCCTTACCGCCCGCTTCTCCACCTCGGTTATGCAGGCGGGAACTCCAATTACCATGCGCGGTTTTATAAACCATTTCCGGGTAATAACTCTACCAATAAAATAACGGATCATTTTTTCAGTTGTTTCAAAATCCGCAATTACACCGTCGCGCATGGGCCGGATAGCAATAATATCCCCCGGTGTTTTCCAGAGCATTTTTTTAGCTTCCGTTCCCACTGCCACAACTCTCTTAGTCCCCCGCTCTACTGCAACTACGGAAGGCTCAGAAAGAACAATGCCCTTTCCTTTTACATGAACCAGGGTGTTGCAGGTACCAAGATCAATACCAATATCTGTGGAAAAGGCTTCAAACATCTTACCAAGCCCCATGCGCTAACCTCCAAATCTATCTCTATTTATAATATCGAAGTTTTGCCCCATAATGTGATGGGTCAATAATTAAAGCCTTTCGCCATTCTGATCTGGCTTTTACCAGATCATTCAGCTTAAGGTAAATCTCACCCAGATAATAATGGGCATCAGCAGACCGGGAATTCAGCTCCAGTATTTCCTGATACTCATTTTCCGATTTAAAATAGGCGCCCCTTTCGAAATAGAGTCGGCCAAGGAGAAAACGGCTTTTCTCTTCGATAGCTTTATCGTCGGTTCTATTTATTGCCCGGATAAGATATTCCTCCGCCTCTTCGGTCATTTTCAGCTGAAAGTAATTCTGTGCCATGGTGAGCATAAGCAGATCCGTTGGGTTCTTTTTATAAGCCAGCACAAAATATTCCAGACCCCGCTTACGGTCATCAAGCTGAGTATAGGAGAGCCCCAGGTAGTCGTAAATATCTTCACCTGAATAACCCTGACGGAGCGCCTCTTCAAGATAACGAATGGCCAGATCGAAATAATATTTTCCCTTATGGTAGTAGGCCTTGCCCAACACATATGCGGTTTCTGCAGACCAGTTGGAGTTACCGGAAAGGCGGGCAAGCCGCAAAGACGATACCGCCTCATCCAGATATAGAATCTTTTCCTCAAAGGATATTTTGGAAACCGCTTTATAGAAAGAAGAAAAGCCTTTAAAGGTCAGAGCCCGGTAATCCAGAGGGGCTTTTGCCAGCAGTTCTCCGCTCCGGTAAATAATTTCATCGTACATCCGATTGTTCCAGAGCTCGGGCAGCCCGTTTTCCTGTGATTCCGGCTGCATTACCGACCGTAAACGCCTGTCCACACGGTATATCCAGCCTGCTGCAATTAAGGCCGACAGCAGTATTACCGCCGCTAATATTTTCCACCGCTTCTTTTTCTTCTTGCGCGGCCGGTAATGATATTTCTCAATATTCAAAAACATTAAGTCTTTCTATCATGAAAATGGCATAAAAGAAAAGAGGCAGGGCGATAAGCCGGGTTCTGTCATTGAGCTACCATCTATCTGGGCGCAACAGTTTCCTATTCGCTCATGCAGCCTACCCGCAAGGCCTTGGGCGAGCAGCCCCCTTGCTGCTTGGCTTTGCTCCTGATGAGGTTTACCGTGCCCCGCTAAAGTTACCTTAAAAGCGGGCGGTGGGCTCTTACCCCGCCTTTTCACCCTTACCCGCATGAATTTGTGCGGGCGGTATATTTTCTGTGGCACTATCTGTCACCGGCAGGCCAATCGGTCTGTCAGTGCCCGGGAGTTACCCGGCATCATGCTCTACGGAGCCCGGACTTTCCTCTACCGGTAAATTCCGGCAGCGGTAGCCTGCCCTGCCTCATATTCTCTTGTTACTACTCCTTTTCTTCATCCTGGAAAAAAATAATCCTCGAACAGTTGGGACAGAACATTATTTCCTGTCCACTTCGAATAGTATTTACAAACTGGCCGGGAAGGATCATATGACAGCCGCTGCAGACCCCATCCACTATAGGAACGATTCCCAGCCCGGATTTATTCTTGATAATACGCGCAAACTTGAAAAGGATAGCTTCATCCAGCCCCGGAGTGATCTTTTTCTCCCTGGTCTCCAGCTTTTTCAGTTCCTTCTGTTTACTATCTACCTCCTGCTGTATGTGCCCCTGCTCTGCTTCAACCTCCTCTTCCTGCTGCTTGATCATCATCTCTTCTTTTTCCAGCTTTACCTTCATCTCCTCGACAAGCTGTTCTTCACGCTGAAGGTTCCGGCGCAATTCCTGTTCACGTTCGCCTGCATCACGGATTTCTTTATCTAACGCTTCATATTCCCTCTGGGTTTGAATAAGATCCATCTGTTTTTCAAATTTTTCCCGCTCAGCTTCAGCTTCAATGGCCTTTGTTCTTAACTTTTTTGTACTCTCAATTAAGTCATGTAAGTTTTTGCTCTTGTCAATATAACCCTTTTTAAGACGATTCAAAAGCTCTGTCCTGGTGGCTAATGCCCCGGGTATCTCTTCGATCTCCTTTTGAACCTGGAATTTCAAGGAGAGAATTTCCTGTAAAGTTCTAAGCTTGTCAAATACCTTCTCTATCATCGCTTTAACCCCTTAATGTTCTAAATAGTCTTTCAGTCTCCGGCTTCGCTTGGGATGCCGCAATCGCCGTAAAGCCTTGGCCTCAATCTGACGTATCCGTTCCCGGGTAACATTGAAATATAGTCCGACCTCTTCGAGGGTAAGAGAATAACCATCCTCCAGCCCGAAACGCATTTTCAGCACTTCCTGCTCCCTGGGCGGCAGGCTCTGCAATACATCTGTTAACTGCTCCTGGAGCAGCTTGAACGCGGTCTGGCTGGCTGGATTCTCAATGTCTTTATCTTCAATAAAATCGCCAAGCAGGGAATCATCCTCTTCCCCTATCGGGGTCTCTAATGAAATAGGTTCCCGGGCCACGCTTTTAACTGTCTTGACCCTCTGCGCGGACCAGCCAAGCCTCTCGGCCACTTCAGCATCATTGGGCTCACGTCCCAGTATCTGCATAAGCTGTCTTGATTCTCTAGCCACTTTATTAATCTGTTCGATCATATGCACCGGTACCCGGATAGTACGCGCCTGATCTGAGATTGAACGGGTAATTGCCTGCCTTATCCACCAGGTGGCATAGGTTGAAAACTTGTAGCCTTTGCGATACTCGAACTTCTCAACCGCCTTTATCAGACCAATGTTACCCTCCTGTACCAGGTCAAAAAAATGAAGACCGCGGTTGGTATATTTCTTGGCAATGCTCACCACCAGACGCAGATTGGCCTTGATCAAGCGATCCTTGGCGCTTTTCAACATTATCCGGCCATGTTCGATCTCTTTGCTCATCTCCAGGATCTCGTTGATGGAATTATGGAATTCAACTTCCAATCTTAACAATTTCTTATCATTGACCTGGATGGTCCTGATCAACTCCCTGATGTCATCCGCAGTGAGATTGAGCTCCTCTTCGATCTCCTCCCTGGCCTTCTTCTGAGTCAAGTTCCTGGAGAGATCGCGTGTCTCTTTCCGGCTGCTCACATTCAGCTGCTTGCGGATTCTCTTTTTTTCATTTTTAATGTTTCCAATCCGTCTGGACACATCTATAAATTTTTCAGCTATATGATTGATCTCCTGCTGGCGCAGCTCAATTTTCTGTAGATCAGCTATCAATTCCTCTTTGCGTTTTTTCAACTCTCTATCTTTAAGAAGATTTATCCCCTTATTGTCCAGTTTGCGTTTAAGCTCCATAAACATACGCAAAGGATTATAACAATCCCGCAAAGATTCCCGATAGTATTGTATGAGCC
>DRHE01000359.1 GCA_011049745.1 Spirochaetales bacterium
CGCCCGCCATGTGAAAGAGCTTGATGCCGGGGGAGCAACAGTGGGATTTGTCTTTTTAGAGGTACCCATGGCCTGCGGTATGGGTCACTGTCACGGCTGCGCCGCGGAAAAACAGGGGGGCAATGGTTACTTCCTGGTCTGTAAAGAGGGTCCCCATTTCCCGGTTTCCGAAGTGGTTATTCCATGATTGATCTAACGGTAAAAATTGCCGGGGTAACCCTGGGGAACCCGGTTATGCCCGCTTCCGGCTGCTTCGAAATTTTGCCTGAACAGGAAAGAGTGCTCGATCCGGCCATCCTCGGCGCAATTGTAAATAAAACTATTTTCCTGAAAGCCAGAGCCGGTAATCCGCCCCCGCGTATCCGGGAAACCCCGGGCGGCATGCTCAATTCCATAGGCATACCCGGTGAAGGGGTCGAGGCCTTTATCGAGCACAAACTTGGTGCATTGAGTGCGCTGGGGCCTCCCCTGATAATCAGTATTGCCGGTAACTCCGTAGAGGAGTTCTGCCGGATTGCAAGGATTATCGAGGATACGGGCAAGGCTGAGCTTCTGGAGCTCAATCTCTCCTGTCCCAATCTAAATGACGGCCTGCACTGGGCCGCCAGGAAAGAAACCCTCTTTGAAGTGGTATCCGCGGTAACTGAAGCTGTTAGCCTGCCTGTGGCGGCCAAACTCTCGCCTGCGGTGACTGATATTGTAGAGATGGCGGCAACCGCCCGTAAAGCCGGAGCAGCAGCTCTCTCTTTAGTAAATACCTTTAAGGGATTGGTAATTGATATAGAGAAAAAAAGGCCACTTCTCGGTAATATTACCGGCGGCTTGTCGGGCCCGGCAATCAGGCCCCTGGCTCTCTATTGCGTGTATGAAGTCTACAGGAGCGTTGATATTCCCATAATCGGCATGGGGGGTATAGCCAGCTGGCGGGACGCAGTGGAGTTCATGCTGGCCGGGGCAACCGCGGTGGCTGTGGGTATGTATAATTTTGTGAATCCCCTGGTCATGGCCGAGGTTGTCGAGGGTATTGACCGCTACCTGGCGGCAAACTCTTTTTCAAGTGTCAAAGAGATTATCGGTCTGGCCCACCGGATTTGATCAGATCCCGGAACCAGTAGGCGCTCCTGCGCCATTCCCGTTTAAGAGTATTGAAATCAACCCTGATCAGCCCGAAACGCATGTCGTAGCCATGCTGCCACTCGAAGTTATCCAGCAACGACCAGATAAAATAACCCTTAAGGTTGACCCCTTCTTTTACGGCGCGGCCTGAGGCCGCGATATGTTCATACAGGTAACTGATACGTTCCTGGTCCTGCAGAGGATCAGCCCCCGGTAGCTCGATCAGCGGATAGCCATTTTCGGTTATCAGGCAGTCTGGGTTTCCATATTCATTCTTCAGACGCATCAGCAGGTTAAAAAGCCCTTCGGGGTATATTTGCCACATGGCACTTGATTTCACTCCTGCAATCGGTATCTGCCTGGCATGGGTAAAGGGGGTTAACGGCGAATAGCGGTAGCTGTGGCTGGTGTAGTAGTTTATACCGACAAAATCAAAGGGCTCCGCCATTTCCCGGAGATCGTTTTCCCAGCCCGGGGGCAGAAAGCGGCCGAAATTCCTGGTAACAGTATGCGGATATTTCCCCAGTATCAGGGGGTCTATGTAAAGGCGGTTTAAGAGATCATCCATTGTTTCCGCTGCCTGCCGGTCTTTAGCCCGCTCAGGATTATGGGGCATGGTCCATATTTGTGCCTGGGCAATGCCGATCCGGCCGTGAGCCACGGCGCTGCGGAAGTTTTTTACTAACCGGCTGTGGCTTAAGAGCAGATAATGGGCGGCAGAAAACATTCCCTTCAGATCATTCTTCCTGCCGGGCGCGTGCTCTCCTTTTACATAACCCATTATTGAATAGACCATGGGTTCGTTTATGGTAATCCAGTTTTTTACCAGGTCGCCTAATGCCCGGAAAAGGATGCTGCCGTATTCGGCAAGGTAATCCACACTCCGGCGTTTGCGGAATCCGCCCTGCTTTTCAAGCCAGAGGGGAGTCTCCCAATGAAAGAGGGTAATGAAGGGCTCTATACCGGCCTCTAACAGCAGGTCCACAATCCGCCGGTAAAAATCGATTCCTCTGGTATTAATGGCACCTGCCTGTGGTACTATCCTGGGCCAGGAAACTGAGAAGCGGTAAGCTTTAACACCCAGCTCTTGGAGGTGGTCGATATCTTCCTGGTAGCGGTGATAGTGATCACAGGCAATATCACCATGGTGATTGTTTTTAATTCTGCCTTTCCGGTGGCTGAAATCATGCCAGATCGATGGAGAGGCGCCGTCGGCCAGGGGTGAGCCTTCAATTTGATAAGCGGCGCTAGATGTTCCCCAGAGAAAGTCGTTTGAAAACATGGTATTTTAGTTAAAGAGTTGTCAGGCGTTCTTTTTTGATATCAATGATCCTGTCGAACATGATCAGCTTGAAGATTTTAAAAAGCTCGTCACTGCAGCCCCGTATTTGCAGATTCCTCTTTTGGTCGATAAGCTTCCTGCGGAAGAGCAGGATCTTTCCCAGAGAAGAAGAATTGATGGCTTGCACTTCCGACAGATCGAAAATGATTGTTTTATGGGATTCGGTTAATAGTTCCTCAATGTATTCCTGGAAGGTTGCTACCGCTTCCCCTTCCAGTGGGACGCTGATCTGCAATAACGCCTGCTCCTTGGAAAGTTCTTTCTTTAGAAACATACTGCTCCTCCTTGTAACGGCTGATTATACCTTTGACAGTATATAAGCTTTTTACCCTCCTGTTAAGCAATTTCTATACCTGGAATAGAGGTTCATGCTCTCGACTCACAGGCAATTGCCAGCAGCCTGTTTAATTCAGTTTCAGCCTCACTGACAAGGTCAGCGATTATATCTTTAACCGGCTGCACCTTCTTTACCAGGCCCACGCTTTGCCCCACCATTACTGAACCTTTGACTACATCGCCGTCAATAGCCGCTTTCTTAAGGCCGCCGAGCCAGAACTCCTCGAGTTTAACGGCGGCTTGCCTGGGAGTAATGGTTCCCCTTGCCAGTTGGGCAATGAGACCGAGCTGCAGGGTGTTGAAGTCGCGTGTGCCCTCATTGAGCAGGGCTCTTACCGGGA
>DRHE01000360.1 GCA_011049745.1 Spirochaetales bacterium
AGCGTATTCGCTTCCCAGTGCATCGCCGTCAGGTGTTTCATGGGCGGTTAATATAAAGCGGTTATGTTCATTTATAAAATCAATAAGCGGGCCGAACTGCATTGACTTATCTTCCCTGTGTCAGCGAAAGAGCAAAGAACAGCCAGAATATCGGGGAGCAGGTTTATATTGGTTCGAAAAATTCTAATAGCTGCAATCAAGACTTCCCTGATCAAATCAACGGCGGTATAACGGTTGTAGGCATGGACGCCGAGATACCTAATAACTGCGTAATTGAAGCCGGATGCTTTGTAGCAGCAGATCTGCCTCATAATAAATTGAGGGATAAGCCAAGGCTTAAAAAGGGTTCCAGTATCTTTAAGGACAAGGAAAGATAAGTCAATGGAGTTCGGCCCGATTATTGATTTTATAAATGAACATAACCGCTTTATATTAACCGCCCATGAAACACCTGACGGCGATGCACTGGGAAGCGAATACGCTCTCTTCCTGGCCCTGAGCAAATTAGGTAAAAAAGTAAAAATATTCAATGCGGATCCGGCTCCGGAAAAGTTTTCATTCATCAAAACAGCTGCAAAAGCAGTGGTTTTAAAGGATCCTGAACAAGTACCGAAAGATATCGATCAATATGTCTTGATAGTTCTGGATGTAAGTGATTTGAATAATATCGGCCAGATTGCGGATCTGATACTTCCCCGGGTAAAAACCTGCTTTATCATTGATCATCATGAGAATGACAGCGATACCCTGGGTGGCAACCTTATTCAGAAGAGCGCCTCTTCAACCGCTGAGATCCTCTATCTGCTTTTCCGGGAAATGGAAATCGAGGTTGATCTGGAAATGGCCCAATCACTATATATGGCTATTGTATTTGATACCGGCTCCTTTATATATCCCAAGACCACGGCCATTACCTTTGAGATTGCCAGGGACCTGGTTACTAAAGGGGTCAATCCCAATTTCATATACGCCAATATTTATGAAAGCAATTCAATTTCTTCTCTGCTGCTCTTTTCCAATGTTCTGGCCACACTGGAATTAAAGCTGGATAATCATGTTGCTATTCAGACCATGACCAAGGAAATGATAATCGCCACCAATGGTAAATATGAAGAGGCCGATCAGATCATTAATACACCCTTGAAGAGTGAAGAGATCAGGGTTTCTATTTTTTTTAAAGAAAATCCTGCGGGAATGAAACGCTGCTCCATGCGCTCAAAGGGGAATATCAATGTAGCTGAGATTGCCCAGAGTTACGGCGGCGGCGGCCATAAAACCGCTGCCGGTTTCAAATGCAGGGATTCATTTGAGCAAACCAAAATAGAGCTCTTAGAGAGGCTGAAAATCTACTTTCCCAAGGCTTAATTGTGAAAAAAACAATATTATTAATCATCACCATCTTAATTGCAGCCGGGGGCTGCCGGGCGCCGGATCAGGAGAGCAGAATAAACGATGATCCCAAAAAAGTGATCCCTGACGTTAAACAGGACCCCTCGCAGGAACAAGGGATCTACATGACTGAAAACGGCTCAATCATCGCCATACAGGCTAAAATTCCTCTTGACCCCGATGAACAGCTCATTGAGGCGATAAATATTAATTTAGATCTTGACAGCCATGATGAACAGATTCTCATTATAAAAAAGAAAGGGGAAGCCACTGAGCCCATCAAGATTGCCGTTGTCGATTTTGATACAATACGCTCACGTTATCTCCGAAGCTGGGAAAGCCTTACCAATGCCACCAATATTCGCACCTTTAATATTACCCTCAAGGATGTGGTGGGCGATCATAGCCTGGAAATTATCTGCCGGGGCATCAACAGCATGGGCCGGTTGAGTCTTGATGTATTCAGAAAGACCCCCTCGCCTTCGGGAATGGGGCTTTACTTTGCGCCTATCTGCCAGATCGTAGCTGATGGTTCAATTGAGATAGAAGAAATAGAGCGTTCGGAGGGCTATCAGTTAGGCCAGAAAAATGGACCGAGTTTTCCCATATTCGCCTATGTGAAGGACATAGAATCAGAAAATATTCTTGACTTAGTGAAGTACTCCTACTACTGGCAGTATAAGAAGAATAAATATATTCTTACTTCAAAAGAGAAAATTCCCGGTGAAGCGGTTGAGGAGAAACAGCTCGCCGAGCTCTTTGAGAGTAATTCTGTGGAGAGCTTTGAAGAGTATCTGGCTGGCCCCTGGTATCTTTCCGGAAGGGAGAATGGTCAAGGTGAAGAGCTCATTCTCTTCAATCTCGCCGAAAGGAGCATTAGCATCTTCTCCGGAGATGTTCAGGAAATATATATCTGGAAAGATTCATTGCGCTATCTCACCAACCGACTGCTTATCTATACGGAGAATGAAAGTATTAATACTCTGAAAAAAAGAATAGATGTTCAGGCTAAAACCATCAACACCATTGAAATCATTATTCGCGGTAGTGAGCTCTGGGACAGCTTTAGAGGCAGTTACGTTAAGCTCAGCGAAGAGATGCAGCAGAGCCTGCTTGATAAACGGTTATCGGCAGCGGCCAAAGGTGATATCCGGCTTTCCGGACTATACCGTTCACCGGCAGGTGTTGAACTGATCTTTGCTCCTCCCCGTTTTACCTGGCTGGAGAAGGAAAGTGAATACTCCGGAGGATTCACTGTCTTCAATATCGGGGAGAATATCCTCTATTTGAAGGGTCTTAATCCCAAAGGTCTGACTACCGGGGATAAGATATTTGTCTTTGATTACTCGGAAAAAAGGGAGGATAACCGGCTGATCAAAACCCTGCTCCTTGTTCCCGCCGTGCTTACGGTGCATGGTGTGGAGAAGATTTCCGATTTACATACCCTCTTTGAACAGATAGAATTTCTGGAGGATCAAAATTGAACAACCAGGACTCACTGGCATTTTTAGGGGGAGCGCCGAGTACCATAGATTTCCGCGAAGAAACAATCCGCAATATCAAACTCATCATCAGGGTTCGCTGGTTTATCTCACCAGGTGTACTGTTGATCCTGCTCCTGGCATCAAGCACCGGCCTCTCACGGCAGGAGTTCTTTTCCAGTGACCAGCTTATAGTCAATGGCACCAATACCCTGATTATACTGGGCTTCAACCTCGCTTATAGACTTATGGTAAGAAGGATTGAGAATGTAAGACCTTTAGTCTACTTTCAGCTTTTTATAGATGCACTCCATTTTACCCTTACTATCTATAAGACCGGCGGCGTCACCAGTCCCTTAGCATTCCTCTATTTCGGAGTGATTTTTGCCGCCGCTCTTTTAGCTTCCGGCGCAGCCAGTTTCATTACCGCTGGAATTTCAACACTACTATTTTCCCTGATCATTATTCTGGAAAGATACAGTATATTGCCCCATCAGGACTATTTTCTTCCTCTCTCAGGCCTGCATAGCGCTTTTTCCTATCAGCTGCTCTCCTGGCTCTTTGTAATCTTTTCCTTCTTCATGATTGCTTTTTTAGCCTCTTTTTTAACCTGGGAAATACGCAGGAAACAGGTCCGCCTGAAAGAGGCCAACACCACTCTGAATAAAAAGATACAAACCCTGCTCCTTTTATACCGTACGTCAAAAGCAATGAACACCTTTCAAAGCGTAGATAAAATAGCCGACTTTAT
Organism: Spirochaetales bacterium; assembly: GCA_011049745.1. Taxonomy (GTDB): domain Bacteria; phylum Spirochaetota; class Spirochaetia; order SZUA-6; family DRHE01; genus DRHE01. The sequence goes on from DRHE01000360.1 coordinate 3,622, forward strand.
GCTTGGCGAGCTTCTGGAATTTCTTAATTTAGACCGGGCGCTTCTCTACCTCAATGTTGATGACAGCTATCTGCACCTCTTCCAGGTTAAGAAACGAAACCTGCAATTCCCTGAACTTAGCTTATCCCAAAGCGCTTCTACCACGCAAGCAGAAACTGCCGACCTGAAAGTGGATATACCCCTGGAAGAAGGCGCCGGATTAACAGCACAATGCGCCTTGAAACAGGAACCCTTCAATATCCATAATCCCGAAGAATCAGAGCTTATTAACCGTGAGCTTGCCAGAAAGATCGGCATGAATCCCTTTGCCCTGGCGCCACTGGTGGTGCGCAGCAAGCTGGTGGGGGTAATCGGTATTGACCGCAGTTATAAGAATGGCTGGATAACTGAGGATGAATTTCAAATTCTAATGGTATTCGCCAACCAGGCTGCCATCAGCCTGCAGGGGCTCTGGGCTGAAAGAGAGCTGTCAATCCGGGAAAAGTAAGAACCCTTCAAAACCGGCATCTTTCAAATGCATAAGTACTTTTTGGGCCTCTTCCACCACCCTTGGGGGATCAACAACAACGCGGTAATAGAGGTTATCCTCCAGCTTAAAATCGACAATGTATGCTGCAAAACCGAGACCCTGTAAATCACTTGCCAGGTACTCGGCATTTTCCTTCATTCTAAAAGAACCTACCTGTACTAAAACCAGCTGCTCTTCAGATGAGACCGGGCCGGGCAAAGGCGCTTTCTTTTCTTCAGCAGTATCGGTCAGGCTGCCGCTTCCTAAAGTGCTGTGAAGCAGGCGCAGCGGCGAAAAAGCAAAAACCACCACTGCATCCACCCGGTTTTCCCATATAGCCTGTGCCAGAATATACTCCGGCGATCTCGGAAACTTCAACCTTAGCTCCTCCAGAACCTCGGCGCCGTCGCTTCTTCTCTTCTCATTAATCAGAAGCTCAAAGAGAGCCAGCAGCGCTTCAGCCAGATAGTCGCTTTTAATTCTTAATGCAAGCAGTTCCCGAAGGGTCCTCTCGGCAGGAGCAATTTTATTTTGTAAGGTAAGTATACGCGCCTTCAGTATTCTGGAACGGATAATGATATCTCTGTTGGCGCTAACCCCCTCTTTACCGCCGGACAGGGCAATAGCTGGGGCAATTCCATCCAGCACTTCCAAAGCTTTCTCCAGCTTGCCCTGCTCCACCAGCAAAGCCGCCAGGTTAAGCTTATACTGCGGCAAAGCAACGGTAGAGGACTCATAACCCCTCCACGCCGCTTCGATATTTCCCAACAGCTCCTGGAGCAGGGAAAGCCTGAGCGCTATCTTTCCAGCTTCGGCGGGCAGTGGATTTGAGCTCTCTCCCTGTTTTTTAATCTGATCCAGGGAGCTTTTTAGGAACTCAAGCAGTCTATTGGGATCCGGCTCAAGAGCTGAGGCGTGTAGAACAACCTCACCATATTGAGGTGAAGAGGTATTTGCCTTGAGCCACTGCCGGTAAGCAGTCAAAGCCGCTGCCGCTTTTCCCTGCTCCTCCAGGCTCTGTGCCTCCTCAAGGGAGGGCTCACCCTGAAGTATCAGCGGTGTCAGAAAGAGAATAAGCCAGAATAGAAAGAAGCGCTTTATTTCACCCCACGGTGGGCGGGAACTGTTCATCATTTTCCAAACCAGGTTCCGTGATCTGCTGAGTGGACTTCTTTTCCTTCTTTACCTTTTTTTCTTTCTTTACCTTCTTTTCCTTATTCTCCGCTTTTTCTTTCAACTTGCTCTTCTTGCGCATAGAAGCGCCAATAGTAAAGGGAATTATAAGCACGGCGCCGGCCAGGAAGGCAATCAGCAGGCTCAGGAATATCGGAACATCCTTAAAAATATAGAAACCTAAAGAAATATCAGCACGGTGGTTCATGTTGAGGCTGGCAAAAAAAGCCACCAGAACCAGAACCAATAAAAAACCTATCATCTTCCAGGGCATTTAAATCTCCTTTCCTGTAAAAGTGTTTCCCTTAAGGGAGAGCAGTTCTACCCGGGTAAAACTGCCAATTTGTTTTCCGCTTCCGGGGAATACTACCATTTCATCACTCCCCATACGAGCCAACAGCTCCCGCTTATTTCTCTTTGAGGTTCCTTCAACCAGCACTTTTACCACTCTGCCTGTTTTAGCTCTCTGCAGGCCTTTCCTTGTCCTGCTTTGCAACTCAATAACCGAAGCGAGCCGTTCCTGCTTTACCTCGGACGGCACTGTATCTTCCATTGAAAACGCCTTAGTTCCCTCCCTTGGATTGTAGCGGTAGGTGAAAGCATTATCAAAACCTACCGCCTCCATCAAATCCAGGGTAGCTTTAAAATCCTCTTCTTCCTCCCCGGGAAAGCCTATTAATATATCGGTGGTCAGCGATACATTAGTGATCGAGTTTTTAATGCGCTGCACCAGGGATAGATATTCCTCCCGCGTATAGCCCCTTTCCATAGATTTGAGAATTTTATTGGAACCATGCTGAACAGGCAAATGAATATGACGGCACAACAGCGTATCGCCGGACATAAGCTCAATCAATTCATCTGACAGGTCCTTTGGATGAGATGTTAGAAAACGTAGCCGTTCAACTAGTGAGTTGCGCTCCTTCAGATTATAGTTTATGCGCTCCAATAATCCGCTGAAGTTGAGATGGAAGTCCTGCTCCCTACTGTCACCATTATAACAATAGGAATTAACATTCTGCCCCAGCAGGGTTACTTCGCGTATCCCCTTCTTTTCCAGGCGAGATATCTCTGCCATGATACTATCGGGATTACGCGAAACCTCTCTTCCCCGTACATAGGGAACAATACAGTAGGAACAGAAATTATTGCAGCCGTGCATAATGGGTATATAGGCTTTGAAGCCACTAACTGAATGGAGTTCACCAAAGACATATTCCCCGCCTTCTGTCAACAGCAGAGGTTTATCCGGGTCCAGACCTCCTCTTACTTCGGCGCTCACTGCGGAGATAAAATCCTTTTTCCGAAAGTTGCCCACCAGAATATCGACATGCTGGGCCTGCTTAAGCAGTTCTTGCTTCAACCTTTCCCCCATACAGCCCATGACAGCCAGCTTGAAAGGCCGCTTAGTTTTTTCCCGCTTATAAAAGCCAAGGCGTCCCCATATCCGGTTTTCCGCAGTTTGACGCACCGAGCAGGTGTTGAGAATTACCAGATCCGCCCCTTCTGCACCCGGGGCCCGGCTCCAGCCCACCTGCCTGAGCTCGTTTTCCAGCCATTCGGACTCCGCCTTATTCATCTGGCAGCCGTAGGTTTCGATCCAATATTTTTTCAAGAGAAATAAACTAGCCTCTGCTCTTCAAACCTTTCCAGAACTTGTAGAGGGAATAAGCGCCGCCGGCTAAAAGGCCGATTCCGGCCAGTGACATCAACCAGCCGGCCAGAGCGCCGATTAAGGGAAGTGAGGCAACCACGGTTATAGCTCCGGCGCCGGCAGTCACCATACCCGCCCGGCGGTCCTCCTTTGATGAGGCTACTACCATACCGACTGTTGTTACCAGAACTCCGGCAATCAATCCGGGAATGGACAGGGAACCGCCGATAGAAGCTATACCTTTAAGCAGAAGGAGTCCCAGACCACCGCCCACCCCGCCGATTCCCATCAAACCTAATTTGACCATTTCTTTTCTGGGTACAATATCATTCATCGTAATTCTCCTTGTCCTGCTCTCCTGGAAAGCAGAAGATCTGCCAAAACCAGATTCAACATATGCTCCAGCACCGGAATTATTCGTACTACAATGCAGGGATCATGTCTACCGGCGATGGTCAAAGCCACCTGCTTTCCTTTAAGGTCAACGCTTTGCTGTTCCAGGGATATTGATGGTGTCGGCTTCACTGCAGCCCGTACCACCAGCGGCAGTCCCGTGCTGATGCCGCCGAGCACTCCCCCGGCACGGTTGGCTGCCGGCTGGATCTCTCCCGCCTTAGTAACCATAAAAGGGTCATTCGCTTCACTCCCCTTTAATTCAGCCAGGTGAAAACCATCCCCGAACTCCACTCCCTTTACTGCGCCTACTGACATCAGGGCCATGGCGGTCAGTCCATCGAGTTTTCCGAACAAGGGATCCCCCAGCCCGGCAGGCAGGCCATGTGCCTGCAGCTCAACGATGCCGCCGACTGAATCACCAACTGCTGCAGCCTTATTGATAACTGCCGCCATTTTTTCTGCAAGAGCAGTGTCGGTGGCGCGCACTTCAGAGCTGTAGATCTTTTTACGCGCTTCTTTAAGGGAAATAAGATCTTTGAA
>DRHE01000361.1 GCA_011049745.1 Spirochaetales bacterium
TCCATGTTGAACCGGATCTGATTTTATTTGCCTTCCCCTGGATGCTCTTTGTGGTAGTCACTATGCTCTCTTTTGCCTGGTGGGGCTACAAACTGCAGCGCTGGAAAGGATTTGTTTTAATTGCGATTTATCTTGTTTATCTGGGGCTTTCTCTGTTCCGGTTCATTTTTTGAAAAGGAGAGGGTAATGAAAGCGGGTTTAGCTTTCGTTCTGATTATCATCAGTATATCAGGGGTGTATGCTATGGGTGAAGAAATGAATGGTACAAATAGTTCAAAGACTGAAACTGCTACTTTTGGCGGCGGTTGTTTCTGGTGCCTGGAGGCGGTTTTTGAGCGGCAGGAAGGTGTTCTGTCCGTAGTTTCCGGATATGCCGGGGGTGTTTCAGTCAATCCAACCTATAAGCAGATCTGTACAGGAGAAACCGGACATGCCGAGGTAATTCAGATTGAATTCGACCCGAATAAGACATCCTATGAACAGTTGCTGGATACTTTCTGGAAGGTCCATGATCCTACAACCCTCAACCGCCAGGGAGCAGATGTGGGCAGCCAATATCGTTCTGTAATTCTTTACCATAACCAGGATCAGCGGCAGGCTGCGGAGGAATCCAGGGAATTGCAAAACAGCTCCGGCCGTTTTAGAGATCCTATTGTCACGGAAATTGAACCTTTAACAACCTTTTATCCGGCAGAGGAGTACCACCAGGATTACTTCGCCAATAATCCCTATGCGGGATACTGTACCTTTGTCATCCGGCCAAAGCTTAAGAAACTTGGTCTCGATTTTTAAAGAACTGGTTTAAAACCACCGGGCAGCCCTTGTTTCATTCATCAACTAAATTTGACTCGGGGAGCGGCTGGCCGAGCTTTTACATGCCGATAGATGCGGCTGCCGTTGTTCTTAGAGAGGATAACACTCTCTATGGAAAGAGAGTGGAGGTCCTGGACAGTTCCAGCGGCTCTCACCTGGGTCATGTATTTCCCGACGGACCTGAGCCAACCGGGCTCCGCTACTGTATCAATTCAAATACCCTGCTCTTTGTTCTCCAGGACGGGGAATTGCCTGAAATTGTGCTGGAATATCAGAGGGAGCACGGCAAATAGCAGCTGAACCTGAAGAGAAGTTGAAGCTGCGTAAATAGCAGCGCTATTGCGGCGCAGCAAAAAACTCAGCTTCCAGCATGGCACAGAGTGCATGGTAGACCGGCTGGTGGTACTCCTGCACAGCCGCTGTTTCATCTGCAGGCACCTTGACAGCGATATCACAAAGGGCGGCTAAACCGCCGCCGCTTCTGCCGGTCAGGGCAATTGTTTTCATGCCAAAGGCTCTGGCGGTTTTGGCTGCCAGGATAACATTCCTGGCGTTGCCCGAGGTGCTGATGGCTAATAATACATCACCTTCTTTTCCAAAACCGTAAACCTGCTGGGCAAAGACCAGATCGCCGCCAACATCATTTAACAAAGCTGAGTAAAGTGAGCTGTGGCTGATCAGCGAGATGGCTGGCAGGGCGCCCTGAAGCTGATCTGAAAGACTCTCTTCCGGAAAGGTTTCTCTAAGCAGCTGACGCTGTTCGGGTGGAATTGGCCGTTTCAGGATGAAGCTCTTCATCAGCTCACCAACAATGTGCTGGCAATCAGCCGCACTCCCTCCATTGCCGCAGAGCAGCAGTTTGCTGCCCTTAAGGAAGCTCTCTCTTAAGATGTAAAAAGCCTCCTTGATACTCTCTTCACAGCACTGTAGGGCGGGCATGCGTTTCTTGAAAGCGTTATATATAGCTGCTGTTGTTTTCTGCATAAGGTTTTCCTCTTTACCAATACTCTACAGTCATTGGCCCATGTTATCAATAAACCGCTGCACAAAACATTCAACCTCTGCATGGTAAATATAAGGCGGTTTGTGTTAATATCGGCCTATATGGTAAGAGCTGTACGTTGGGAAAATGACGAGCTGATCTTTCTCGATCAGACACAACTTCCTGTTGAAGTGGTGGAAGAGAAACAGGAGTCAATAAAACAGGTCTGGCAATCCATTAACACGCTGAAAGTTCGCGGAGCGCCGGCTATAGGTATTGCCGCAGCTTACGGGCTGCTCTTGGGTGTGCGCGATAAATTGGAGTTGCCCTGCCGGGATTTCCTGGCGGAGCTCGATCGACAGGCGGAATACCTGGGTACCTCACGCCCCACAGCGGTGAATCTCAGCTGGGCTTTAAAGAGAATGACTTCCGTTGCCGGGGGTCTTGATACTAAAGACACCAGGCAGATATATAATTGCCTTTTAGAGGAAGCTGTTCGCATTCATGAAGAGGACCGCCGATTGTGTAGAAGTATCGGCGAGCATGGGGCTGCTCTGATAAGGAAGGGAACAGGGGTTCTGACCCATTGTAATGCCGGCTCTCTGGCAACATCAGAGCTGGGAACCGCAACAGCTCCCATGTATCTGGCCCATGAACAGGGTATAGATTTTCGGGTTTATGTGGATGAAACCAGACCGCTTTTACAGGGTGCCAGGCTGACCAGCTGGGAGCTGCAGCGGGCGGGAATTGACGTTACTCTTATAACCGATAACATGGCGGCTTATGTTATGTCTAAAGGGCTGGTTGACCTGGTACTTGTCGGTGCAGACAGGGTTGCCGCTAATGGCGATGTAGCCAATAAAATAGGTACTATGGGTGTGGCAATCCTGGCGAAACATTTCAAGATTCCCTTCTATGTTGCCAGCCCCTCATCAACAGTGGACCTGGCAACGAAAAAAGGAGAGGATATAGAGATTGAAGAACGCGGTGATGAGGAAGTAACCCATTTCGGGCTGAGGAGAACAGGACCTGAAGGTATAAAAGTGCGTAATCCGGCGTTTGATGTTACCCCGCATGAGCTGGTGACGGGCATACTTACTGAAAGAGGGATAATCTATCCTCCATATGAAAAAAGCTTAAAGGCTTTTAAATAATCCCGGAGGAGAGCATATATTGTCTGTTCTTTCTCTTAATAGATTTACCATCAAGCAGCTATGGACGGGGAGAATGGTGAGGATATCGCCGATGCGTGTTTCCTGCAGCATGGCTGGAGGAACATGCACAATCCCATGCTCCTGGCTGACAGATGTCAGGTAGGCTTCCGGAATCAAGGAACCCCAGCCCCTATCTTTCTGAGCGGCAACGGCTCCGAATATGATGGTTCCGTCTTTCTGCAGCAGGGATTGCTTGGAAAGATGAACAGCCCCCCCATAGATCACGATAATCTCTCTTTCCGGATGCTTGGCTACAACCGGGCAGCCAGCGGCTGCGGCTATCTCCGCCTGGCTGCATGAGCCAAGCGAGAGCTGGGTAAGATCGTAGAACACGAAGTTGCCGGGCCTGATCTCATCCACACCGGAAAAATCAGCCACCAGACTGCAGGCAGGCGTGTCGCCTATCGAAATTTCGATGGGCTGCAATCCGGCCCTATTCAGGAGATCTCGAAGAGCACTTAATTTATGCACCGTATCGATGTAGATTTCCCTGATCTGTTCCGGAGATGTGGCCTGGTAGGTGTTTCCGGAGTGGGTTAGCAGTCCGCTCAGGCGGAGGTTGCGGGACTGCGCCAGCATTTTGGCCAGAGCAAGAATTTCCTCACTGCTTTGGGCAGGAATGCCTGTTCTGCCGGCGCCCGTGTCAATTTTGATCCAGGCCTTTGTGGGGGCGGCAAGGTTTTCCTCCAGGAATTTGAAAGATTCTTCAGACTCAAGCAGAAGATGGAGCGATATCTGTTTTGCCAGAACATTGATCTGGTCTATCTGCAGCAGGTTGACCGAAAAGGCAATAGTGATGTCTTCCCAGCCCTGCTGAGCAAAATAAAGAGCCATATCCACGCTGGAAACGGTGATCGCTGTTGTTCCTGCCTGCCGGAACCATTCTCCCACTATAGCGGATTGATGGGTTTTAAAGTGGGGCCGGAAACGGACGCTGCTTTTTTTTGCCTTTGCAATCATTCGCCTGATGTTTTTTCTGGCCTTTTTTTCATCCAGCAGCAGGGTGGGTTTGCATATGGATTTTTCCATGCAGTATTATATAGGTAATCGGATTTAAGCTGTCAAGGTGATCGACGTATTGAGATTGACAAGGCGTTGTATAATCGGTAAAACAGTTATTAGCAAGGCAACACTCACTATAGAAATTATGGAAGATGGAGCTGCAAACCGGCAGCGGGAAAGCGGGCCTTCAGCCAGGCGGCCTGCGTAATCTTTCTCTTTAAGGAGGACTATTAATGAGCTATGGATTTGGAATTGTAGGATTGGGTCTGATAGCAGACTTTCATGCCCAGGCAATAGAGGCCATGAACAATGGCAAGGTTGTAGCCTGCCTGTCACGTTCTAAAGAAAAGGCCGATGCTTTTGCGCAAAAATTCGGCTGTACCGGCTATTCTTCCATGGAAGATTTCCTTGCCCATCCGGGTTTAAATATTGTGACTGTCTGTACTCCTTCGGGCAGCCATCTTGAGTCCAGTCTCAAGATAATTGAAGGGGGTAAGCATCTGATAGTGGAAAAGCCCCTGGAAGTCACCCTGGATCGCTGTGATAAGATAATCAGGGCTGCAAAGAATAAAGGGACCCGGTTAGCAACAGTCTTTCCTTCTCGTTTCCATGAGGTAGCAGGGGTTATTAAAAAGGCGCTGGCCGAAGGCCGTTTCGGCAGAGTGGTGCTGGGGAGTGCCTATGTGAAGTGGTACCGCACCCAGGAGTATTACGATAACGGCGGCTGGCATGGGACTAAGGCTCTGGACGGCGGCGGGGCGCTGATGAACCAGTCGATCCATGCCATTGACCTGCTTCTGTGGTTGATGGGTCCTGTGGTTTCAGTACAGGCCTACACCGGTACTCTGGGACATCAGCGCATCGAGGTTGAAGATTTGGCTGTGGCAGCCCTGGAGTTTGAAAACGGCGCTCTGGGGGTTATTGAGGGCTCAACCGCGGTTTACCCGGGATTCTTGAAGAAAATCGAAATTTGCGGCACTAAAGGAAGCGCGGTTCTGGAAGAAGCGGATTTGAAATACTGGAGCTTTTCCGAGGAAAAAGAGGAGGATGAGGCCATCAGGAAAAAGTATGCCGCAAGGACCGATTCCGGCGGCGGCGCGGCAGATCCGGCGGCCATAAGCTTCAAGCCTCACCAGTGGCAGTTTGAGGAATTCACGGCCTCCCTTGACTCAGCGCAGCTAAGTATGGCGGAGGGTAATGAGGGGCGCAAAGCAGTGGAA
>DRHE01000362.1 GCA_011049745.1 Spirochaetales bacterium
ACCCTTACCCGTCCCAGGAATATAAAGACCACGGGTACGGCTGAATTTGCCCAATTAACATATTCCATCTGGGAGGCGTTAAAAGACGAAGTCAAACGGGCTATGGAGGTCGAGTATTGAAAGCGCCGGATCTGAAGCAGTTAAGCGAAAATAGAAAGCTTGCTCTTGCCGCCCTGGCTCTGATTCTCTGGAATTTGGGAATGTTCGGTTTCAGCTTATGGAAGCCCCTGTGGCACCTTGGGCTGTTGGTGAACTTTCTCTTTATTGTGGCTCTGGCCGAGGCGTTGGGCAGGCGCGTCTCAACCCGTTATAAAAGAATATATGAGCGCGCTCTGGCCGTGGGCTTTCCTATTCTGCTGCTGCTTGCCTGGGAGCTGATTGTGGGAGCTCGAATACTCAATCCACGCTGGTTTCCGCCGCCCTCTAAAATTGCCGTTGCCCTGTGGCAGCTCGCTGTAAACTACGACCCTTTCACTAAAACCAGTCTGTTGGGCAGACCCTGGCTGATTCCTCAGAAGCTGGCCAGTGAAGGTTGGCCTGGTGTCCAGACCCTTATTGCGGAAAGCCACCTGCTGGCCACGCTGATGCGCGTATTTATCGGCTTCATGTTAGGGGCGATACCAGGTATTGTAATAGGCGTATTCATGGGAATCAACAGGACGGTGCGCTTAATGCTGGATACAACACTTTCGGCAATATACGTGCTGCCCAAGATTGCTATCTTTCCCATAATGATGCTTATCTTTCCCAATCCCTTTGGCGAGGGGCCGAAGATAGCCGTGGTGGCTATAGCCGCCTTCTTCCTGGTAACCATTAATACCATGGCCGGTGTGCGTGATATTGATCCCGTTTATATCGAGGCCGGGAGGAATTACGGCGCCAACCGCCTGCAGATGTTCCGCCACGTAATTATTCCCGGGGCCATGCCGGTTATCTTTGCCGGACTGCGCCTGGCGCTGGGTACAGCTCTTATTGTTATTGTTGCCATAGAGTTTGTCAGGGCCAAAAAGGGGCTTGGCTATCTGACTCTCTATTATTGGGAAATCCTGGTTACGGAAAAAATGTATGCCGGCCTGGTGGTGGTAATGATGCTCGGTGTTTTCCTTACCATTGGTTTGAAATGGCTGGAGAGAAAGGTCATGCCCTGGCAGCGGGAAGAACAGAAACACCCCCGGACAAATAAAAATACTTGATAGCTTGATATTTTTATCCTGATAACTCATATATTAGCTGAATTGCATTTTTACCCTTGTATTTTAGCACTATTCAAGGATAAATCCATGTATAGATATGCAATGGAAGCATTAAAAGAATAGAAAGATAAAAAGAACTGTTTTTATTAACCAAATTAAAGGAGATATTATCCTGAAAAAGAAAGCTAATTATTTTGTTGTATCAGGAATTTTTTTATTGTTGGTTAGCAACGTTTTTGCTCAAAGAACAACTGATGTTGAAAACAGTAAAGACTACCCTCTTGTATCTCGATTTAAAGGGGTGATAATAGAGTTTTATAAAGAAATAAAATGGGGTACTTACAAACTTCCGGTTGATGATAAAGGAAAAATTAATTTCAATAGTCCAATGATACTTAAGGGTAAGGTTACCAGGATTCAATACTCTGTCTCCCCTGATAATAACCCGGAGTATGTTTTACATAATTATATTCAGGCATTTAAGAATGCCGGTTTCACTGTATTGTTATCCGCGGCTAATGAAGAACTAGGGGTAGGTGAAAGATCGCAGGATTGGAACGCCAGATATTATGGTCCTGGAGATGCATATTTTACCAATATGTAATTGAAGTTGAAGCTGCAGAAACAGGTATGGTAACAGCCACGTCAATAGATAAAGGAATAAAAGAAACCGGTCATATAGCTATTTATGATATTCTTTTCGCTGGTGATAAAGCAGAAATAAAACCGGAATCTGAAAATGCATTAAGAAATATAGCTGAATTTATAAAAGAAAATACCGGTTCAAAATATTTTATAGTAGGACATGCTGCCAGTATAGGTGACTTCACAAGCGGGATGACCCTGTCCGAGAACAGGGCAAAAGCAGTAATGAATGAACTTACTGTAAAATACGGAGTAAATAAGAAGCAGCTTAAAGCCTATGGAGTGGGATCCTTATGTCCTGTTTCTTCAAATAAATCAGATGAGGGAAGAGCAAAAAACAGAAGAGTTGAAATAGTAGAACAATAATTTATTACTTCTTACCATTATATAGAATCCTAAACCCCAATCTGAAGCGGCTTGACAAGGGTGGAGCTATCTGCCCATATTCAAAATATGGAAAATCAGCTAACTGATTTAAAAGAAAGTTTAAAGCTTTTATTGGGCGATTCTTTGATAAAAATGGTTCTGTTTGGTTCGCGGGCAAGGGGAGATTATGATGAAGATTCAGATATTGATATAGCTATTATTGTTCGCAGTCTTTCAAAAGAGCTTAAAAATGAGATATTTAATCAAGTGGCTGAAATAGAGTTAAAATATCTCAGGTCAATATCTTCAATTATATTTTCAGAAACAGAGTTCAATCGCTTAAAGGAGCGGGAAAGAAGAGTCGCCCTTGATATTGAAAGCGAGGGTATACTGCTGTGACAGAGAAGAATAAAAAGGAAAATATCCGTGAGGAAC
>DRHE01000363.1 GCA_011049745.1 Spirochaetales bacterium
GATTAACAGGGGCAGGATAGCAGTTCTTCCGGGGATTGCCTCCCAGCCATTGGCCGTGGCTTTCCTAAAAAGTTGGCAGGAAAAGGAACCCCCGCGTGTGCAGCCCCCGCTTCCTGCGGGCACTACGCCTGAGTATACGGATTATGCACGGAAGGTCTGGCTGCGTGCCCGGGAACTGGGGCTTAAAGAACTGAAAAGGGCGCTGGAGGCCAGGGATTGATCAGGGAACTTAAAATCAGGAACTTTGGCAGGTTCAAGAATACCTCTTTTCCAATGGATCGGATCACCCTGTTCTATGGCCGTAATGAAACCGGTAAAACCACTATCTTTGATGCTATTTTTTCAGAGCTCTGTAAACCTAAAGCCACGAAAAAGCAGGGGCGGCGGATAAGGAAACGCTACGGTGATAATACCGAGGTAGAAGTTGTATTCTCCGATCAACCCGTCACAATAGATGAAGATGAGTTTTTAAATCTTTACGCTGTTCATTCCGGCAATATGGGCCTGGATTTGAAGTCGAATTCCGCCTGGACGGAAAAGATAAAAGCCGATCTTTTTACCGGTGGTATAGACCCGGCGAAAATTAGCAGAGAACTGGCGAATCTTGCTTCAACCAGTAATGCTCTCAAGCACAATAAGGAACTTAGTAGCCTCAAAAGCAAGCAGGAGGTGATCCAGGGGGAACTGACCGGGTTAAAAGAAAAAGAGCGCTCCCTACTACAGAGAGAGCTGGATATAGTTGAAAAAAAGAAAAATCTCAGCCTCCAGGAAAAAACTCTTGGCGCCCTCAAGACGGAGGCCGTGGCACTGGAGCAGGAGCTTGCGGCGGCAGGTTTAATCAGAGAAAAGCAGGAGCTCTCCGTACTGCTGCTCAAGATAAAGAGCAGCTTTGCGGGCAGAGAAAAACTAGTCCGTTTGAAAGGTTGCAGCCATAAGGAGCTGCAAAAGTTTGATGCACTTCAAAAGAATCTTGACGTGATTTCCAACCTGCTGATCCAGGGTGAAGCTGAAGAGAACCACCTTCTGCCGGCCGAAGAGCGCGGAGATAAACAGCTCCGGATGGGTGAGCAGCCTGCTGATCAGGGCGGCCAACATAAGACAGGCTTTCTTGTTGCAGCTATCCTTGTTTTTTTGGCTGGAGCAGGAGGTGCGATTTTTATTTCCGATCTGTTAATGCGTATTGCTTCAGTTATTACCGGAGTACTGCTTTCTTTTATCTTTCTGCTGCTGGGTGCAGGAAAGTCGAAGCGGTTTACCGGGTTCCAGCCGGCTTGGGATCATAATAAATTGAGAGAGCTATTAAAGCTAAAGCGGCAAAATAATAAGGAGCTCCGCGAACAGGCGCAGAGCAAAAGCGGTGAGATTGCCGACTGGCTGAAAGCACACCGGGTGCAGAGTCGCGATGAATATTTGAAATTGATATTTGAGCGGGAAGAGCTCTCGTCTAAGCAGGAAAGATTACAGATTGAGCTCCGGCAGGAGCTGGAACAGAGAGGGCTGAATGATCTGCGTTTGCTTGCTTTAGAGGTAGAGCGCCGGTTAAATGTGCTCGATGAACAGGGTGTGGGAAATTCCGGTAAAGGCGAATCTGATGTAAGGTTGCTGCAAATAGAAATGGAGGTAAAGTGGGCTCAACTGGAGGAGCTGAATAGGAAATACAGTGACTTGAAAACCATGGTTGCTGAAGAGATGGGGGGGATCAACGCTTCTTTCGGTACCCTGGCTCCGGAAATTGCCGCAAAAGAGGTTCTGTTAAGGGAAAACCTGGAGGCGCAGCAGCAGTTGGAACTCGACCGGGAGGCTGCTGGATTGGCTGAAAGTATCTTTTCTGAAATTGCCCGGGATTCCAGTCGGAATTTCAGGGAATTAGGCGGAGATATTACCGGCCTGCTTAAAGAGATATTGCCCGACCGTAATGAAGTTGAGATTCTTAAGTTTGATGAAAGCGCGGTGACGGTTGTCGATGGTGGGGGTGGAAAACGAACGCTTGAGCATCTCTCGGCAGGTACGAAAGATTCCTTTTTACTGGCCGCCCGGCTGGCTCTGGCCGGAAAGTGCTGGGGACAGGGAGGGCTTCTGCTCATTGATGAGCCCTTTCAGGCCCTTGATACTGCGCGCACGGCGAATGCTTTGAGATTGATCAAAATATTTATTGAGAAATATAGCTGGCAGGTTATCATATTTAGCAAGGAAGAGGGGCTTATGGCCCAGGCAAAAACAATATTTTCCGGCATTAAGATACACCAGCTGCAATTTTAGCAGGGTCTGGGGCAAATCTATCATGAGTGGGGTCATGCTCCAGAGGGCTAACCTGTGTCAATCGGATAAGCATAAATCGATCCACGCCGATTGAACGCTGATCGTACGCCGATCGAATAATATCTTGACAGCGTCCAAAAAAGCTATAATAATTATTTTATCCGGTAAAGCGGAGGAGAATTGTACTGGTTAGTAATAGTATGATAATCCGGAGTGCTTCTTATGCCTTGAAAACCCGTGGTATGGGACAGGTTCCCAGCAGTTATAACGGGAGGAATCCTTTTAGGGCATACTTACCTTCATAGCCCGCGCGCTTATTTAAAAAAAGGAGGCGGTTGTGGCTAATTCAAGTAAATTATATAAGTTGATACGAAATATTAGAGGCAAAACCTTTTTCTTTATTCTCTTTTCCATGGTTTATCTCATATTCCCCAATGTTCCTACATTCAGTGTACTGGTTGAATGTTTTGTAGCAGGTACTCAGATCCTTATGGGAGATGGAAAATATAAACCCATTGAAGATATTCGTGAAGGTGAAATTATCAAGACATTAAATTTAGAAACTTATGAGATTGAGAATAAAGAAGTGACCCTTGTTTTAAGTCAATATCATACGGGCGAAGGAGACGATTTTACTATAAAGATTTCTTTTTCAGACGGTACGCTAAATCAGAATACCAAC
>DRHE01000364.1 GCA_011049745.1 Spirochaetales bacterium
CTTCACCTGATCGGTCATCTGCAGCGCAACAAGGCCAGGCTGGCCGCGGTTACCTTCAGTTGTGTGCAGTCAATCGATAAATTGGCAACAGCTTTGGCTTTAGAGAAGCATCTTGGCAGTATGAGCACAGAGAAGAAGCTGGATATCCTTCTGGAAGTCAACACCTCCGGGGAGGAAAGCAAGTTCGGTATACATACAAAAGAGGAGCTCTTTACACTGGTGGGGCAAATACAGGAGCAGACCAGGCTCAATATCCGCGGGCTGATGACAGTAGGCCCCTTGACCGGAGATAGGGATAAAATCCGCCGTGCCTTTGTTTGGCTGGCGGATCTATACCGTCAAACCGGAAAGCGTTGTCCCGGGTTGGCTCTGGATATTCTCTCCATGGGAATGTCCGGTGATTTTGAGATTGCGGTTGAAGAGGGTTCTTCAATGCTGCGCCTGGGAACGGCCCTTTTCGGTCAGAGGCATTGATCCGGATATGTCAGTCAATCCGGCCAGAATACCGGTAATCTCTCTGCTTTTAATTATATTTACCGGGACTCTGATTTTTTGTCAGGATACTGAGCCCGAAGAGTACCAGGAGGATGAATTTTCACCTTTGCTTAAGGAGCTTCGGCGCGGAGAGATCATTATGTTTGGTTCCCTGCCTTTGAGCATCTTTCTGGCAATCGAGACTTACGAGATCTATCGCTATGTGCAGCAAGATAGAGATCCGGATTATGCTCCCTGGCCATTCAGAAGGCATGGAGGCGTGCCCTTTTCCAGCCGGGAGTCAACGGGAATTTTTCTCTCTGCATTGGGGTTTTCTTTTTTAATTGCCGCAGCGGATTTTATTATAGGACGAGTTCAAGGTAGGGGTAATGACCGGAAATATTCAGAGCCTGAAGCAGGAGATTAAGGAACTTGAGACTGCCGGACTGCGGATAGATCGCTACATTTCTGAAGAGCTCAAGCTTTTTTCCCGGAGCCAGGTAAGATCCCGGGTAGTGCAGATTGTACTGAATGGCAAGCGGGTGAAGCTGGCTAAAAAGCTGAAGAATGGCGACTTGCTGGAGATATTCTATAATGATCCTCCTCCGGTGGAGTTGGAACCGGAAGCCATGGACCTGGATATACTCTTTGAAAACCAACATTGCCTGGTTATCAATAAACCCCGGGGGCTGGTGGTTCATCCGGGATGCGGCCACTCATCGGGAACCCTGGTAAATGGGCTGCTCTATCATGTGAAAGATCTAAAGAAGGATTTCGCTGAAGAGGCGATCAGACCCGGTATTGTCCATCGGTTGGACCGGGATACTTCAGGTGTGCTGGTTGCAGCGAAATCCAGAGAAGCTCAAGAATTTCTCTGCCGTCAATTCAGGGAGAGAAAAGTTAAGAAGCAGTACCTGGCAATAGTCAAGGGCACGCTCCCAGCTCCATCAGGACGTATTGATACGAGAATAACCAGAGATCCGCTGAACCGTAAGAGGTATACCTGTTCAATGTCCCGCGGCAAGAGAGCGGTAACTAAATACCGTGTGCTTAAAAATTTTGGCAGTTACTCCCTTGTTTCTCTGCGCCCCCTGACTGGCCGTACCCATCAACTTCGGGTCCATATGCTATACCTTGACTGTCCGATTCTGGGGGATTCCCTTTACCATCCCGGATCCTCAAGCGATAGAGGATTGATGCTTCACGCCTATAGACTGCTTATAACCCTGCCGGGAGAGAAAAAGCCCGGAAAATTTCGTGCTCCTCTACCCCGGCGTTTTAAAGAGCTGTTAGTCGGTTAGCATTCCATCCTCTTTTCCTGCAGGCAGGGATTAAATTCGCGTTCAATAGCTATCCTGGATGGTGGGCCGTGGCCGGGAAAGATAAGGGTATCATCGTCCAGGGTCAGGAGTTTTTTTCTAATGGTAGAAATAAGAGTATCCTTTGCGTATCTGGGGTTTTTGCTAATAGAACCTGCTGTCAGGGTGTCGCCGGTAAAGAGGAATTGATTGAGCTTAAAGCATAACGAATCATCAGAATGGCCTGGTGTTTCGATTATTTTAAAGAGGAATTCCCCTACAGGTTGCCGCTTTCCTTCTCTAACCTGTACCGCCGGAAAATCCTGGATAAAGGGATTAAAGGCAAAAACCTGTGCATCATATATCTTGAGCAGGGTTTTCAGTCCTCTGGTATGGGAAGCGTGAGCGTGGGTTACCAGGACATAACGCACGTAGTAATTATTGTCCTCGATCAATCTTAATAAACCGGCGTCAAATATTCCCGGATCAATAAGAACGGCCGCGCCGCCCTGATCAGGACCGATCAGGTATGAATTTGAAAAATCCAAAAACGAGAAATGGGGGAATAATCTCATGCTTCGTTTTCCGTGAATATGGCTTCTTCCCTGTTGGAATAGTGAAAATCAGCATTGTTGATCCGGGCGTATTGAAAGTGCACCCGCTTCAGATTACAGTCTCTAAACTGCGCCCCGGCAAGATCAGAGTTAATGAAGCGGCAACTATAGAGATCGGAGCCGTTAAAAGTGGTATCTATACTGGCAACACCGGTGAAATTACAGCGCAACGTATCGGAGTCGGAAAAATCACAAAATTCTATTCGCGAGCCGGCAAAAACCACCCACTGCAGTTTACTCTGGTGGAAAGTAGAGTGGGAGATAAAGGCGCGATCCAGGAAGACGAGGTTCATTTTGCAGTTTGCTAGATTCACCCCGGAAAAACGGCTTTTAGAAAAGTTGCTGTAGTTAATCTCCTTGCCTGAGAGGTCAATATCCTCCAGAATAACATCTGCCAGGTTAATATTATTAATGGTATTGCGGCTGACCAGATAGCGGCGCACTTCGACCAGGTACTCTTCCCGGTCTTCGAGATGGAAAAAACAATATTCACTCCGGAATACTGCCAGTCTGCTGCATCCTGGAGCTGTACAGGGCTCTGCTGAGAACATGAATGTTAATCTATCCGGTTAGCGGTACTTTATCAAGCACGTTGCACTCTTCGAGCACGTTGTCTAAATTGGAGCATCTGTTATAGTATAGAGTCTATGAGATATTGTCATTTTTGTGGAAATCCTCTTGAAGAGCGCCTGGAGGTCTTTCGCGCTACGCTCTGTACTTCCTGTAACAAGGATCTGCGGATTTGCAGGAACTGCCGCTTCTACAGCCCGGGCGCTCATTGGGATTGCCGGGAGTCAATCAGCGAACCGGTGTATGAAAAAGAGAGAAGCAATTTCTGTGATTTCTTCAATTTCACTGAGTCTGTTCAGAAAAAACCCCTTGAAAAAAAACAGGGGAATAATGCCCGAAGGATTTTGACAACCTCTTTAATAATGGCATGTAAACCGGTTATTTTTTTTGACTCCGGCATAGGCGGGCTTCCCTATCTGGAGATGGCCCGGCAGAGAGTGGCCGGAGAGTTATTCATTTATCTGGCTGATCGGAAGCATTTCCCCTATGGTGTCAAAAGACCTTCAGAAGTATTGGCCGGAGTTATGGAAAGTATGGGGCTGGCCATCAGGCGTTTTGATCCCAGGGCAGTGGTAGTGGCCTGTAATACAGCTTCAGTTATCGCGCTCGCGCAATTGCGAAAGAGATACGATATACCATTTATCGGTGTGGTCCCGGCAGTGAAACCGGCGGCCCGTTCTTTACCCGCAGGAAGATTGGCAGTGCTGGCCACAGAACGGACCCTGGCTGATAATTACCTTGCAGATCTTATCCGCAATTTTGCTGAAGGTTGTGAAGTTATTCGTTATCCCCTGGGAAAACTGGTTAACCTGGTGGAATATGATTATTTTTCAACCTCGGCCGCAGAAAAAAGAGCTATTGTTTCCAGGGAGATTGGTGATCTTAAAAATTCTGCTGTAAGCTCTGCGGTACTGGGTTGTACCCACTTCATACTGCTTGAGGAAGAGCTGAAAAGCGCAATGGGTGGTGGGGTAGATATCGTAGATTCCAGGGAAGGTGTAACCAGACAATTGATCAGGGTTTTGAAAGATAAGGGATCAGGTGAGGGATGTCCTGGTGGAAGGGATTGTTTCTATGTTACCGGAGAGGCGCCGGTAGAAGAGCGCTACCGTAAATTTGCCGGCAAATATGGGCTGGAATTTGCCGGTATTCTGAAATAAGGATACTTATCGGTTTATTGATGCCAGAAATATCAGGTCAGGTGCTTTACGGAATAAACAACATATACACTGTGGCAGTAGCTGATAAAAAGCTGCAGTGCCGGATAAAAGGTAAAGTCCTGAAAACAAAGAAACGGCAGTATAATCCAATTGCAGTCGGCGATTTGGTGGAAGTGGTGGCTGATCCTTTTTCTCAAGGTAAGGGTTGGATAATCAGAAGGAAAGAGCGCAGCTCAAGTTTGGAAAGGTGGAATAAAAAGCGGCGGGCATGCCAGGTACTGGCTGCAAATGCGGAGCTCTTGATCTGTACAGCCTCGACCAGCAATCCGCCCTTTCGCCCCCGCTTTATCGACCGTCTGATTATTAGCGCTGAGATAGGCGGTCTTATTCCTGTTGTACTGCTTAACAAGTGTGATTTAGGTGTTGAACCGGTTGTCAGGGAGAGAGTTGAAGTATGGAAAAAAAACAGTTACAGGGTTATTAGCTGCTCAGCCCTTACAGGTAAGGGAATTAGTGATTTGGAAGAAGTGATCAATGGTAATACGGTAGTTTTTATCGGTCAATCCGGGGTCGGTAAATCCTCAATATTAAATTCCCTGGAGCCTGAGCTTAAACTGAAGGTTGGGGAAATTTCGAGCAAGTATGACCGCGGGATTCATACCACCAATTTCGCTGTTATGATTTCTCTGAATAAGAACACACGTATTATCGACACTCCGGGTATACGTGAATTCGAGGTAAGCGGAATTACTCAAAGGGATCTTCATGGATTTTTCCCTGAATTTTCCCCGTGGAGTGCCGGGTGTGCCTACTCGAGCTGTCTGCATATTGATGAGCCCGGCTGTGCAGTGAAGCATGCTCTTGAAAGGGGAGATATACATCCGGATCGCTACAGAAGCTATGTGCGCCTTTTTAATGATTTAAGTGACTTTCAAAAAGGTTTTTATGGATCAGCATACAGTTAAACTGCTTGAATTCCAGGTGATACTTGAGGAGTTGAAGGATAAGTGCTTCAGCCCTGAGGGCAGATATATTCTGCAGAAACAGGAAATATTGACTGAAGCGCCGGAGGTGAGCAGGCTTCTCTCACTCTCCGTGTCCTTTCGCCGGCTTCTTGAATCGGGCCGGAATATGCCAGTCCTGGATTTTCCACAGTGGGAGGGGCGAAAACCAGAGCAGTGGAAAGAGGGGCTTTTGCTTGAAGCAGTGGAACTGACCACTATCGGGCGTACCCTGATCGGAGCGAGGAAGCTGAAGCGTTACCTGATCCAGGGTGTGGTAACAGAGGAGCTGCAGAGAATAGCCGGTGGGATTGTTGACCTCGACTTCCTGCCCCGTGCCATATTCAGGCTGTTGGACAAAGAGGCGAATATCAGAGAAAAAAAAATTCCGGAGTTGAAGAACATCAGAGAACGCATCCGTACTCTGCAGAGGGAGGTGAGCCGTCTGGCAGGCAGCTACCTCAATAATAGTGATTTCAAGTCTTACTGGCAGGCTGACGTTCCCACACAGAAAGAGGGACGAATCGTGCTGCCCATGAAAGTAAACTTTAAGGGCAGGATCAAGGGTGTTGTTCATGAGATGTCCGCGAGCGGCGCCACTCTCTATCTGGAGCCCCTGGATATTATGGAGAGGAACAATGAACTGGTGCAGAAGGAGAATGAGTATAAAAGAGAGGTTGTGCGGCTGCTTAAAAACTTAAGCGCCCGGGTAATTGAATACACGGCAGAGATCGGGCAGACGTTAGCCAGTGTCGGCCTGCTTGACTCCATTTACGCCAGGGCCAGATATGCAATACAGCACCGGTGCACTATGGCTGAAAACAGAGAGCGCGAAGTAGACTTACGTCTTGCGCGCCATCCTCTATTGGGAACAAAAGCGGTGCCGATTTCACTGCGTTTGGCCCCGGGAGAAAGGATCCTGATTATTACCGGTCCCAATACGGGTGGCAAAACTGTTACTCTAAAGACCATAGGCCTGTTAGCTTTAATGAACCAATTCGGCATGGAAATCCCGGCCGGGGAGGGGAGCATAACAGCAGTCTTTGATAATATATTTGCCGATATTGGTGATGAACAATCCATTGAGCAGTCTCTTTCCACTTTTTCCGCTCACCTGGTGAATATCAGTAGAATCACTAAAAACAGCTCCGGTAATTCATTAGTGCTCCTGGATGAGCTGGGAGCCGGCACCGACCCGGAAGAGGGTGTAGCCATAGCAATGGCCGTGCTTGATCATTTCCTGAAAAAACAGACCCTGATGATCACTACCACCCATCATGGGATCTTGAAAAATTATGGCTACATCCGTTCAGGTGTTCAAAATGCAGCAATGGAGTTTGATGCCCGGGAGTTGACCCCAACCTTTCATCTATTAATGGGTGTGCCGGGTGAAAGCCGGGCTCTGGAAATAGCAAAGCAACATGGACTGCCGCCGGAGGTAATTGCCGATTCTGAAAAATATCTGCGGGATAAACGTAAGGGTTTTTCCAGCCTTATTGAAAATCTTACCTCCAGGCAGCGGGAATTGATAGAGGCGGAGAGAGAGTATGAGGTAAGAGAGAAAGAACTGGAAAAAAAGGACAGGGAGTCGGAGATTAGGGAGATGGAGCTACGGCGGCTGGATCATGAGCTCCGCCACCAGGAAATCAGGAAGCTTAAGCAATTCATTGCTGCCGGCCGCAAAGAGCTTGAGGTTTTACTAAAAAGTCTGAAAACCGGCACCGTCAATAGTGTTACCGCCGGGGAAGAGGGGCGCAACTACCTGGATAGCCTTAAAGAGAGAGTTGAGGCGGAAGAGAAGAAGCTTTCCCGGGAAGAGCTCTCTCTCAGGCCCGAGTCGGACCATGATATCAGGCCGGGCATGGAAATTGTTATTCTCAGCACAGGGAAGCACGGCCGGGTAATCCGAAAAGGGAAAAACAGCAGCTGGATAGTAGAAACAGAAACCCTGCGCCTCTCTCTGCTGCCGCACGAAATGCGGCCAGGGAAGCGGGACTACGACAAAGGGGAGACATTGATTTCCAGTGAGATCTCTGCCGGCAGCCCGGTCTTTGAGCTGCACCTGCGGGGGTTGAGGCTGGAAGAGGCCATGAAAAAATTTGAACGGCAACTTGACTATGCGGTAATGCAGGGTCTGTATGAGTTTCAGGTCGTTCACGGTAAGGGTGAGGGTATTCTGCAGCGAGCCATTCATGAATACCTGGCCAAAAACAGCTTTGTTGAAGATTATTTCTTTTCAAGCCCCAGCCAGGGAGGTTTCGGCAAGACAATTGTGCGCCTTAAGCGGGCTCAATAAGAGCGCCGTGAGCTGCCAGTATATCAGCTACCTCGGTGAGTTCCTCTACAGGAGTTGAAGCTCCGGCGGTGAGGGCAACCAGAGGGTACTGCAGAATTAATTCCGCTTCCAGTTCTTGCGCACCGGTTAACCAGAATACTGGTCCGTTTTTGGCGGCAATATCAAAGAGTTTGCCGGTATTGCTGGAATTCCTGCCCCCGATGATGATCGAGGCATCAGCGAGCAGCGAAAACCTGCGCAGCCAATCCTGCCTTTTCAAGACAAAGGGACAGAGCGTATTTATAGATGAAATCTGCAGCTGCTGCTCTTTAAGCACCGCTACAACCCGGTCATAGAGCTCCGGGGAAATAGTGGTTTGGGCTAATACCAGCAGCCGGGTTTTTGGGTTTTTGAAAGAGGCGGAAAATTCATGCGCATTTTTTACCGAGTCAATTACCCTTGCCGATTCCCCTGCATAACCCAGATGCCCCCTTACCTCGGGATGATCAGGGTTGCCCACAATAACAATAAAATAGCCTGCTTCACGGTGTCTAATAATAGTCCGGTGTATCTCTTTAACGCGGCGGCAGGTGAGATCAAGATACTCCCGCTGATTCTTTTTCAGCCACTCCTCTTCATGGGGAGGGATGCCGTGGGCGCGGACAATTACAATTTCATGGCCGGCTATTTCTTCGAGATTATATTTTACTCTTATCCCCTCTTCAGCCAGGGATTTAATAACCCGGGGATTGTGGATAAGCTCGCCGTAGGAGACAACATTACTACGCTTACCGGCTTCATCTCTGGCCCCACGGATTGCTTTTTTTACACCGGCGCAGAAGCCTGCCCGGCGGTCAAAGAGCACCCTTGTCATAATTTACCTAACACAGTATCATATCTGCCTGTTATGGCGGTATGCTGCACCATTGCTGTAGACCGTGATGGGCAGTACCGCTTGAATTTAAAGTATTACAATCATAGTGCATTGCTGTTTAAGGGGCAACGGGAAGCACAAAATCCATGAAAAGCATTATTATTAAAGGTGCCAGGGAGCATAATCTTAAGAATATAGATCTGGAACTTCCCAGGGATAAGCTGATCGTTGTTTCCGGTATCAGCGGTTCCGGGAAATCCTCCCTGGCCTTTGATACCATATTTGCAGAAGGACAACGCCGTTACGTAGAGTCTCTGTCAGCTTATGCCAGGCAGTTCCTGGGCAGGCTGGATAAACCAGATTTGGATTATATTGAGGGACTCTCGCCGGCTATCTCCATTGAACAGAAAACCACTCACCGCAATCCGCGTTCAACCGTGGGCACGGTTACTGAGATTTACGATTATCTGCGGCTGCTTTTCGCCCGTACCGGCACAGCCCACTGTCCCCGGTGCGGACGTGAAATCTATGAGCAGTCAGTTGACCAGATTGTTGATGCGCTTATCTCTCTGCCTGAAGAGAGCAGGATAATTTTGCTGGCTCCGGTAGTGCGGGGCAGAAAGGGAGAGCATCAGAAAATTATTGAAGATGCGCGCCGTGCCGGTTTCGTGCGGGTAAGGGTGAACGGCAAGATCCATTCTTTAGATGAAGAGATAAAACTGGACAAGCGCAAAAAGCACACCATTGAGATAGTTGTAGACAGATTAATCATCAAACCCGAAGTAAGCAAACGACTGGCGGAATCTGTGGAAACAACCTTAGATGTGGCTTCAGGTAAGCTGATTGCTTTGATATCCGACGGTAGCGGCGAGCGGGAAGAGTTTTTTTCCCAGTCCAGTGCCTGTCCTGAATGCAGCATAAGCATTCCTGAACTTCAACCCAGGCTCTTTTCCTTTAACAACCCTTTCGGCGCCTGTCAGGCATGTTCAGGTTTGGGGGTTTCCCTGGCATTTGATCCGGCTCTGGTTATACCGGATAAAAGTCTCTCCTTTGACCAGGGGGCGATCCTAACCAATAATCCCAAAGCCA
>DRHE01000365.1 GCA_011049745.1 Spirochaetales bacterium
AACCAGAGCAGCCGCACATTTTTACCGGCTATCTCAACTCCCTCTTAACTCACGCAATCAACCTCTTCTACCATGAGCGTATCGAGGAAGCGGAAGAGATATTTCAATTCATCATAGAGAAGCGGCCCGGGAGTCTTACCGCTCATCTCTATTTAGCCAGTATATACCGGGAACTCGACAAAACCGATCTTTCCCTGCTGCATTACCAGCATGCATCGAATCTTTCCCCCGGTGATCCGACCCTCTTCCTGCAGAGGGCCTTTCTTCTGCTTAAAGCCGGAAAGAATGAGCAAGCCTTTGCTGAGCTTAAAGAGGCTACCTCCCTGTTAGGCACTGACAGTTCAAAAATCACCGATCCGGAACAGTTGCTCAGGATTATCACCCTGACTCTTTTCCGCAACGGCAAATTCCGCAAAGCTGTTTATTACGGCAGCAAAGTATTAAAAAATAATTATCAGGACGCGGACATGCATGTAATGATCGCCGAATCCTTCCGTAATATTGGTCAACCGGTCAAGGCGCGTAATCACTATGAGCGGGCGCTCGCCACTAAAAGCGGCCAGCTTGATTATTATTACGGATTCGCCGCTCTGCTATGGGAAGAAAATGATTTTCAGGAAATGGCAAAACTATTGAAGCGCATTTTCAGATTAAATAAAAATGACCGGGTTGCCAGATATTACCTCGCCCTGACATTGCCGCACCTGGGTGAATCAAAGAAAAGAACCATTACCCTGCTGCAGGAGAGTATTAAAAATTTCGGCCCGGACCCTTTGCTTATGAATGCCCTGGGCCAGGAGTATTTACAGGCAGAACTTCCCGATCTGGCGGAAAACTGGTTTACCCGCACTCTAAAAGTCGTGGAAGATCATGGCCAGGCCCTTAAAAACCTGATAACTGTTTATACATTGCTGAATAAAAAAGAGGAAGCTAAAAAAACATTCTCCCGGTACCTGAAACATTATTTCGCGGATCAAGATGTCAGGAGTCAGTTTATTCAGCTGCTTTACCATGACCAGGATTATAAAGCCCTGGCTGAAGAAATACTAATCCTGCTGCCCCTGAAACCCCGGGACAGGAACCTGAAAAGGATGCTGGCCATAAGTTACAGCAAAACCGCCAGATACTCCGAAGCAGTTATTCTGTACCGCTCCCTTCTGGCAGATGAACCTGCTTCTTTGCATCTTACAAGAGCCCTGGTCTACTGCATGCAGCATGCCGGACAGCAGGAAACCGCCCTGGTTTTTCTAGAAGAGGCGGTAAAAGAACATGCTAATCATGTCTCCCTGCTATTGCCCCTGGGAGTAATGTATTTTAAGCAAAATAAACTGGAAAAAGCTGCGGAGATATTCCGCCGGGTAATTGCCCTTTCACCTCAGGAATGGAAGGGCTACCGTAACCTGGCCGTTGTCTTTAAAAAGAGAGGCGAGAACGATTTCAGTGAAAAATATCTCAAAAAGTCGGAGGAGCTGCGCACAGCTCAGCTGAAAGCGTAGATAGAAGCGCAGCTAAACACGCAAGATTCTAAAGGTATTACTATAAAAACCAGGGTTCCAGCCTTTTTTTCCTTGATATTTGTCTCGATTTCTTTATAATGCAAATATTAAGGAGGAGTATTTATGGCAATCAAAGCCTTAGATCTGTTTCAAGCTTATACACAAGATAAACTCCCCAGAGAAGGGGGATATATTGTCTCATCTTTTCTGCAACCCAATTCATCTTACTCACGATACGAAGTAATAGCCTACAGCGGGGTAAAGTCCCTCTACCTTTCGGAAGACGGCCTGACCTTTCAAACAGACGGCAATAAATTATTCATTCTTTCTGAACCGCCGTCCTATGCTGAGAAACATCTCGAGCCCTTTCGCCGCACCTCTCGATATCAGATCCCTCACCGCTTCTCAGAGCTGGAAATCCTTACCGCCAAAAACCAGATTAAGATAATGGTGAGCAAAGAACCTATTATGACCTATTCCGCTTTTACAATACTCAAGCCCCAAGGAATTAATTTTGCCTTTATATTTTATAATCTTGATGATGTACTTGACTCTATCTCAACTTTCTTTGAAAAAACCCTGAACAAAGAAGCTAATGTGCCGCAGGCGGATGCAGTTAAGGCCACCCTACTGATCATTAAGGGTCTGAATAAGTTTGATGTCTGGAACACTAGTACCCTGAACTGAAGCTAATCGTTTCCCTTTTCCAGGTTGATCTGCGCTATGGCCAGGTTGGCAATCGGCACCGAATAGGATGAACAGGATACATAATCAAGTCCGGCCATCATGCAGAAGCGTATATTATCCGGTATAGCGCCATGCTCACCACATAATCCTGTGCAAAGATCGGGCCTGGTCATTTTACCGCGTTTCACCGCAGTGCTTACCAATTCTTTTACATTGTTATTGAGTATCTGAAAGGGGTTACCCTCAAGTAAATCGTACATAGTATAATCAGGCATAAATGAATTAAAATCATCCCGGGAAAGTCCCATTGTCGTCTGGGTAAGATCATTGGTCCCGAACGAGAAAAACTGGGCATAACGGGCAATATCACCTGCAGCCAGAGCAGCTCCGGGCAGCTCGATCATGGTTCCAATACGGTACTCTACGGCCTTCTTTACCTGCATCTTTTCCCTGATCTCAGCTTCGATATCCACCAGCCCGCGATATGTTTTACCCTCAATCTTCTTGCCGTAAACAATCAGCTTCAACTCATTCTCATTCATAATCAAGGGTATCATGATCTCCGGTTTTACTTTGACCCCCTCTTTCTGCAGAGCATATACCGCCTCAAAAATCGCCTTAATCTGCATTTCATATATTTCAGGGTAGGACACGGCAATACGGCAGCCCCGGTGACCGAGCATCGGGTTAAATTCACTCAAAGCATCACAGCGGTTCTTTACGTCCTTTTCAGAGATCCTGGAACCCTTCTTACGCTCATTTAGATAGGCAATAAATCTCTTCATCTCTGCCGGATTGTGGGGCAGGAACTCATGCAAAGGAGCATCCAGCAGGCGGATGGTCACTTCATAGCCGGCCATGGTCTTAAAGAGTTTATAGAAATCGCTCTTCTGGATGGGCAGGAGTTTGTTAAGAGCTTTCTGCCGTTCCTCAGGATTTTGAGCAAGTATCATTGCTCGGAAATCATTGATTCTCTTCTCATGAAAAAACATATGCTCTGTGCGGCATAAACCTATACCCTCTGCGCCGAAGCTCCTGGCCAGACTGGCGTCCCTGGCGTTATCCGCATTTGCCCGTACATGAAAGTCCTTAACAAAACCGCGTACCAGTTTAATAAAATCCAGCATGCCCGATTCTTCAGGGTCAGGTTCGATTAATTCACCCTTGCCCAAATAGATAGCCGCTTCCCCGTAATGGGGCACATTCACGGTCAGGTAATCCCCTTCATTAATAGCGATACCATCTATTACCGCTTTCCTGCCCTGTATTTTCATTTCGGTTTTAACCAGGGAGACCTTGCCATATTGCCGTGCCACAACAGAGGCATGGGCGGCATATCCGCCTTCACTGGAGAGTACACCCCTGGCCACCTCGATTGCCTTTACATCCTCCGCAAAGGTTGCCGTCATGCAGAGGATCAGATTGGTATCCTGCCCCTTATGCTGGGCTTCCTTGAAGGCCTCTAAAAGACCGTCGGTGGTGAAAAATCCCCGGCCGATAGCTGCGCCCGGGGCGCCGGTTATACCTCCCGCAAGAGATTTCATCTTTTTAATGGAATTAAGGTTGAGGACCGGGTGCAGTATCTCATTTAACTGGTTGGGCTTAACGCTTTTAACCACGAATTCGGCATCAATTTTTTTCCTGTTGTACAAATCGAGTAGAGTTCTCATTTCCGAACGGGTTGATTTGGTCATTACATGACGCTGTTCAATAAGCCAGAGTTTTTTATTCTCAATTGTAAAGCGGATTGAACGGATCTCTTTAAAATGGTCCTCAACCTCCCTGGCAATATTCTCAAATTGATTGAGATACTGTTTGTTAATGGTGTTGATATCCTTGCCCTTTGCCCCAATTGAATCAAAAGCGCTCTGGTAGAATTCCCCCTGCAGTTCCTTCTGGCCGGTTACAATATTACGGGTAAAGAAGTAACCGCTGGATGAATCCTTGCCGTAATTGCCATAAACCATGGGCTGTATCAGCAGGGCGGTATCATTCTGGTTCAGTTCGTCCAGTTTCATCATCTTGCTGATACGCTTCAGGGATATTTCCAGTTGAACGTAGGCATCGGTGAAAAATCCTTCAGGCAGTAGTTTCAGATATTTTTCCACACTTTTTTTTCGCTCTGCTGTTGTTCTCTCTTCACCAAGGTCCACATCGAGCTCTTTAATAGCCTTCTCAATTGCCTCAACATCCTTACTGCGCTCTTCCAGTTCCGCAATGCGCCGCTCTATTTCCAGATTACCCTTTAAGAGGAATTGAACCTCGTGCTGGCTGAAATTCTTTCCTACAAATTTCATAAAGCCATTCAAGGTTTCCGAGGTTAATCCATAGTTATGCAGGGTCGGGTAAGTGGCAATAACCAGATTGGGACTGATTACGATCTTTAGCAGCATAGGGTTGTCCGGGTTACCGAACTCTTTCCCGGTGCCCGTTTCCAGCTTTTTAATATAACTTTTCAGCTTACTTTTCAGAGGCAGAGTATCCATCTGGGAGGTGATCTCAGAGTCGAAAACAAATCCTGGAAGAATAGGAAGATCAAGAGCGGCAAGTTCCATAGCCCTTCTGCCGCGGATACCGATTTTTTCTAAAATTGTGTCTTTACCGGTGCTCTCATTAGAGCTGAAAAAATGAACATTTTTAGCCATTATATACCCTCTTTTTCCTGTTAGAAGAGATTTAAAACCGTATTTACCGGAAACTTCAAAAATGCTTCAAACAGGTGGCTTGCCCCCTGTCTTAGATAACGCTGCAGCTTGGCCACATCCTTAATATCCTCGCCGGCAACCGCCACAAGAATTGCACTGCCGTGCTTTACCTTTCCCCATTTGAATAAGGTATTTATATCAAGGATTCTTTCTCCATCATAAAAGATAAAAACTTCAATCTTTGGATATTTACTATTATAGCTCTCAATTATCTTTTTCCACGCTTCCACGTTGCCGTTATGAAAAAGTTCATTAGTTACTGGTATAGAGTATTTGGGAGTCATCCGCACCGCAGCGCCTGTCGGTGGAGCTGCAACCGCCGGAGCCTGCTGCTGGACAGCAGGCTGTGCGAACTCTTTTACCGGTTTTTTCTTTGCTGCTGCTTTTTTTCTTTTTACTTTTGGCAGCGTTTCCTTTCTTGCCTTTACGAGGCGCGGTGGTTTGAACTTTCCTTTGGTAAACGCAGCGGGGATGGAGATCTTTTTTCCATCCAGTAGCTGAATTATTTTATTTATAGCCGCAAGATTCAGCTTATCATCACCTTTATCCGCAAAAGCGCCGCAATAAATAGTAATCAATTCATTTTTCTTAAGGCCCTGCACCAGGCCCCAGTGAGCCTGATTCTTAGGATTGATCAGTGTTAACCCGATATCAGGATGAGAATAGGCCAGCAGCAGATCAACTGAATTCCACTTTTTTACTTCATCACAAAGAGGAGCAAACTCTTCAAGACTGAACTTCAGGGTAAAGGAACTGCAGCGGTAATTATACTTTGGATGGCCCACCAGGAGAGCGTGCACTATGGGACCCAACTGGGTAAGTTCAAGCTCTTTTTCTTCCAGCTTTTCATTCAGAATATCAGCAAGGTTGCGATAGCTCTCAAAATCTTCAAGGATTTCGGTAACGCTTTTGAAATGACGCAGAGATCGGTTAAAACCTGAGCGTGTGCTTAGAGCCTGGAATTCATATTGTGCTGTGGCGAGCATTATTCCCTCCCTTTAGTAAAATAAAATAGTGACCCCCGGTAAAGGGGTCACCATAAAAATCCAATAAATTAAATCTCTTTCAAACCGGATGATCTGCGAGGTCTTCCCCTTCTGCCTCTTCCTTTTTTGGGAACATCCACGACACCCCGCTTTGCTTTTGGAGCGCGGGGGGGGGCTTTTGCTGCCGGAGTTGCTTCAGGTTCATTCAGAAGGTCCAGATAACCACTGCCGGCGGCCTTGCCGCCTGATTCTTCAGTATCTGCGGTAAAAGACTGAGCAATATCCT
>DRHE01000366.1 GCA_011049745.1 Spirochaetales bacterium
GTAGCCCGGCCAGGAGCCCGCTATGGAATCAAATTAAAGCCAATATAACCGGAAAGAGGATAATGGTGCCCCTGTTAACCGATTCAGAATTACTGGGAGATTTCTGCCTGGCCCTGTACGGGTTGGGGGAATATGACAATTTAGCGGCAGCAGCGGCAGAAATTGTCAAGATTAAAGATGTTTATTATCCTGATCCTGATAGTGAGAAGATATATAGTGAATATTTTCAGTTGTATAAAGATGCCTATGTGAGCTTAAAGGATCTTTTTAGAGATCTGTCAGGGATTGGATAATGCGCCTATTATCTTTCGTCGGACTATTTTCCCATTTTTAACTACTATTTCAAGCGAAAATAGTAGTTCCTTATGTTCTTCCTGGATGCAAGATAGACCGGAAGATTTATCATAGTTTTATTGCCCAGAGTTTTAACCTGGAAAGGAGCGGCGGATATGAGAATGCCGAAGGATTGTTGTGTTGCATTCAAATAGTGAACTATATTTTTAAAATGACGGTCATATAGTTTCAATGCTGCCTTACATTCAATAGGAATAGATACTCTCTCTTCCGGAATGTCCAGAACAAAATCAATTTCTATATCTGTATTGTTCCCCTTTTTCCATGTTCCAATCGATTTATACGCTGATTCACCTTCAAGCAGGTTTAACAGAACGGCATTTTCAAAGAGTCCGCCGAGCGGAGTGCGCAGTGCAGGATCGATTGTTTTGATAATAGAGATTTTTGGAATCATCATGGTTCTTTGATGGTTTATTACTCCGATGTCATGCAGGTATCGTTTTGGTAAAAAATTCCTTTTCTGAGGATCAAGGGCACGTTGCTCTACTTCAAGTATAATATGCCATGCCTTCATTGCTTCGATTACCTTTCTGACCTGATATTTATTCGTATTAATATGGGTATATTTTGACGGTCCACCGATATGATCCGCGACAGCTTGAATAGCATCCTGAAAAAGCCGGGGAAGGTATTCTTCTTTTCTTGCAAAATCTTCAGAGAGGGATGCAATAATCTCATCTATCACTTCGTATGGTGACTGTGCGTCTTTATATGCCTGTACTGCTTCAGGATATCCGCCGACTCCTATGTACTCATCAAAATACTTGAGAAGCAATTCATGGCGTGATGAAGGAATATTCTCCGGACAGCTTTTAATGAAGTCAGGTAAATCATTGCCCCTTAAGTGCTTAAGAAACTCAATAAAAGAGAAAGGAAAGACACACAAACTGCGCGTCCGACCAACGGGGAACGAACGAGCTTCAAGACATTTTCAAGGAGTACTTACAGAAGTTCGCCGACAGCTAATCTCCGACGCTGCGGGCTGTCCTTTTACTTTAACCGGCTTCATGGCGCCTGGTTTAAAATGATAAGAAGCTCCTAAAGCGATCATCACATCGTTATAAAGGCCCAGGAAATTTCTATAAGAAGCCTCTATACCCAGGCTAATGGTCGGAAAAAGCATATAAGAGACACCGGCTCCCGAAGAAATGAAGGGATTTGCGCCCGTTCCGCTTCCGTTTAAAGAAGCATAGAAGTAGCCTCCTTTAACAAAAGCTCCTATCTATATATTCAGCCCGGGGATGATTTCATAGCTTATTCCGGCTCCTGCTCCGAATGAAAGAAGATTAAGAGAGGTCTCTACTTCAAGGGGAGCAAGACTGTAACCTAAATCCGCACTGAAATATATAAGAGGCAGAGGAGGCAGTTTGAGCCGGCCTGAAAAGCCGACGACGCCCCCGACTTTAAAATAATCAGTATCTCTCCCCACAGGTATGCTGAATCCCGGGGTGAGTGCCAGAGAGAATAATGAAGGCCTATCAGAAGATAAGTTAGTGCTCTGGCTGAAGGAGATAAAGGAAATCAGGCTTAATACTAATACAAGGATAAAAATCTTTATATTGGATTATTACCTGCTATAAAAGTCCATAAAAAATTGATTTGCCGGAGATTATAAGCAATCAACGGGACATTCGATATCTATTACGGAACTCTTGCCCGGTGATTGAAAAAAACTGATTTATTCTATAAAAATAATGTATGAATGATTTTGCTGATTTGCCTTACCGCTACTACCCGCCAAAACCCCAAAAGGTTGCGATGTGGTTATTATGGCAGTTTAACCGCTTCTTGTATCTACCCGGAAATGTTCACCGTATAAATTCAGTTTCCCTGATTAATGAGGAGCAATTAAGCGGCTGCATCACCAGGGGAAGATCCCATATCCTCTTCCTCTGTAATCATCCCACGCACAGTGATCCGCAAATTCTTGAGGAGATGCAGCGTCAGCTTGGCGTTGCCAGCATGTTCATGGCTGCCTATGATCTTTTCGAGCGGCGCAGCAAACTGGATGTCTGGGTACTGAAGGTCATGGGAGTTTTTTCTGTAGACCGTGAAATATTAGATAGCAAGGCAATTCAGCAGGGCGTAAAGACCCTGGTGGATGGTGAGTACGCCATGACCATTTTCCCCGAGGGAGAGATGTACCACCAGAATGACAGAGTTGTGCCTTTCCAGGAGGGCGCCATCTATATGGCGCTTACCGCTCAGAAAAAACTTGCCAAACTTCATCCGGGAGACCCCGTGTATATCCTACCGGTATCGATAAAGGTGAGCCATAATCATGATCAGCGGCCGGCTATTAGTACTCTGCTGGCAGAGCTGGCAGCAGGGGCAGGCACAACCCTGGAAAGGGAAAGGGAACCTGTTGTCGAGCTTGAAAGGATTGCTTCAGCCCTGGTGCTTCGGGAGGCAAAAAAGGTGGGATTGGATCTAGCGCCTGCCGAAACTGACGGTCTGGAAGCTCAACTTAAAGTTGCAGCCGGGTTGATTATAGCTGCCCTGGAAAAGAGCATGGATATTGGCGTAGAGAATTCCGGTAATCTAATGAGCCGCCTGTTGCATATCCGCCGCCGCATACACCAGATACGTATAGACCCGGATAAAGCCGCCGGTTTTCCGGAAGTCGGAAAGTGGGCCGATAAGGCCATGCTGGCTCTGCGTGTATTGAGCTATAATCCGGATTATCTTCGGGACAGACCCTCCGTTGATCGTTATGGTGAATGTGTGGAAAAACTGTTTGAAGATTTCCATTCCCGGGTACTTTCTCCCTATGGCAGTCGTAAGGCCATGGTTTATTTTTCTACTCCCATAAACCTGCTCGATAAACTGAATAGTTTTCAAGGGAAATCACGGAAGCTCCTCAAGGGGCTGACTGAGGAGAGTGAGCGGGCTATTCAAGGAGGCATCGATAAGCTGAATGACATGAACCGCTGTCCCGGAGGCGAATTGTTCTATTTTAAGTAGGCTGGCTTTCGATTACCGCTTTAAGTAAGCCGGCTTTTAATTACCACTTTCCAGGGCAGGCGGAGATCAGTAAGCACGTTATCAGCAGCATAAGGGTGGACATAACTTAAGAAAAACTTTACCTTTGGCCTATGCAGCCGGCTTATATACTTTTTGACCTTGATGAAACTCTTTATCCTGCATCCAGCGGACTTATGAAGGAGGTGGGGCGCAGGATGACCGAATATGTTTCCGGATTCCTTAAGGTAGATCCCGAAAAGGCCCTCTCTTTACGGCGGGAGTTGACCAGGAAGTATGGAACAACCCTGAAGGGCCTGCTGGTTGAATATGATCTTGGTACCGCTGAAGAATATCTGGAGTACTGCCATCCAACTGATGTGAACAAGTATTTGAGCAGAGACCCGGAACTCGCTCAAGTTCTAACTGCCCTTGCCGTGCCAAAATCTATATTGACTAATTCTCCTTTAGAACATGCCGAGCGTGTATTGGTTTATCTGCGGGTAAGGAATTGTTTTGAGCACATCTTTGATGTCCGCTTTAACAATTTAAGCGGCAAACCTGATCCTGAAATTTACCTAAAGACTCTGAGTACACTGAAGCGCGACCCCGAAGAAGTCCTTTTTATTGACGATCGGCTGGCCTACCTGCTGCCCTTCCAATCAATGAGGGGTCAGGTCCTGCTGGTAAGCGCTAATGGTAGAGAGGAAGCGCAGAGCCATAGGGTTCCGGTTATCGGCGACATCAAGGAACTCCCGGACTTCCTGGACCGTATGGCGGCCGCTGAATAAACCGGTACTCCTGTGCAGGAAGAGCGCCATGATATATACTGATCAATGTGAAGTGTTTTAGCCCCCTCCTGTCAACCGTTATATTAATCTTTTTACTGCTCCCTTTCTGGTGTTCGGCAACTGAAAAAATCCGTTTCTATAAACCGCAGGCTTACCCGGCTACAGTGGAAAACAGAGAGCTTATAGAAGGGGTCAGTATTAAAGCTGCCCTTTTAGCTGAGAGGTTCTATGGTGATTACCTTGAGGTTTACAGTTTTAAGGATGATTTGCAGGGCAGAGCGGATTTCAACCTGGCTATTAATGCGGTGGTGGAGGAGGACCAGGAGGTAATCCAGGTTTCTCTTAAAGCGGGTAATGGAGAGCAGGTAAAAAGCTTCGCCATGGTCGGCGGTATTAACCGCGATACACCTCTTTTTCTGTCTCGTGTTGTCTTTTACCTGTGGAGCTCCTTTCACGATTATCTTTCTCATGAAAATAGAAAGCCGGCGGAGTGGGTAGATGAGCTGACAACCGGATCCGTATTCACACACCTGAAGGTGAAATCCTGGATAGTATTGTGCCATTGGTCGATGACAACTCAGGCCTTAGTCCTGTCTCCCTGGCAGTGTATAGAGACGGGCGTTTTATTCTCTACTATTCACCGGGCGAGCTCTATTGTTTCGACCGGCGGGGAATACCATTGTGGAGTATTTCTGAACTGCCTGGATTGGAAGGGAATGAGCCCCTGCCCCAGACAGCGAAGCTTGCCGTGGATAGCGGGAAAGGGCTGATTTTCATCTCTGATCAGATGGGGCGGAGAATAATCAAACTTCTGGACAGATTATTCTGTGATGATCTGGGTCTGGTGAATAAACGTGAAGAAGAACTTATTGCCTTAAACCGTGAACAACGGCGAAGCCATAATGCAGAGCCAATTGCGCATAAAGCCCTGCTCTATGAGCAGGCCGGGGCCCTGGAAATGTCCCGGTTGCTGTGGGAGAGAGTGCTTGACCTCGACCCCATGCATGATCAGGCTGCTCTGAAACTTGATAGGCTGGAAATTGAGGTAATGACTATGAATGCGGCCAGGCTTAAAGAAAAGGCCATCGAGATCTTAAAAAAGGTTGGCCCGGAATCCGCCAGGCTGCAGTACAGCAAGACCATTCAGCTCTATGAACAGATACTGGCTATGGACCCCTCAAATAAAGGGATTGTTGCGGAGAAGAAGGATCTTAAAGAGCGTTTCCAGAAACACGAGGGGGAATCACCTGGTTTGAAACCCCTCTCTGTTGTCCGGATCACCATGGATAACCTCTTCCCCTCGCTCATGCAGCAATATCAGGAACAGCCAATCGGCAAGGTGACCATTAAGAATACTCTTGAGAGAGATATTCATCACCTGAAGGCCTCTGTCTATATTAAGCACTTTATGGATTTTCCCAGGATTTCCGGGGAGATCGGAGTGCTGGGCCCAAAGCAAAGCGTTGATCTGGAACTCTTTGTGCTTTTCAATCAAGAGGTGCTTAACCTGGAGGAGGATCTCAAGGTTCAGGCCGGGATTGAACTTTCCTATCTGGTTGATGGTCAATTACAGAGTCTTAGGGAATCCAAAGCGCTTACTCTATACCGCCGCACAGCTCTGTAGTGGGATGATTCAGGTAAGCTCTCTTCTTTTATAACGCCCCATGAAAACATAGTTGAGCAGTTTTCTCATCGAGTCTCCTCTTTGGGAGTTGCTCCGAATGATTACCGGCTGTCCAGGAAATTTCAGCGGGCAGCGAGGATTTGCGATGGACTGGGAACCTATGGAATTGAATATATTGAAGACCCGGATTCACCAGTATCTGAGATAATGGGGCGCACTGAAGTGGTGGATACCGTGCGCTTTCCCCGTAAAACTCTTTTTATTCATTCCGGGGATTGTGACGATACTACCGCGCTTTTAGCCTCACTCATGGAGTCTGCCGGAATACAAACAGCGGTAATGACTTCTCCCGGCCATGTTTTTATGGCGTTTAATACTGAAGAAGCGGCGGAAAACAGCTGGATGTATAATACTGCCGGGCTGATAACCATCTCTTATAAGGGGACTCTCTGGATACCGGTGGAGACCACCACTTTGAATAAGGGCTTTATGGTTTCCTGGCAAGAAGCCTCTAAAGAATATTCGACTTATTACGGCAAGGGGAAGATAGAGTTCCTGCCTGTTGCCGGGCAGCAACAGAAGTATCCGCCATTGCCCCTCCCGGAATCCATTTTTACGGTAATTGAGCCTGCAGCTGTAGAGGTTGACCGGCTCCATGGAATTTCCTTTGCAGCAATTGAGCAATTGCTCTACCGGGATCTGCTTGAAGATCTATCGGGGATAGCGGCGGTTTCTAAGGGAAGAAAAGCAGTGGCGGTAAAAAACAGGATGGGAATTCTTCATGGCCGATTTGGCCGCTATAAACAGGCTGAAAATCTTTTCAGGGAATGTAACCGGGAAGACCCGGAATATCTTTCCGCCTATATCAACCTGGCTAACCTCTATCTGATGAGGAAAGAGGCTGGAAGAGCTATAGCGGTGCTAGAAGAGGCATCAGCCTACAAGCCGGACTCAGCTGTACTGAACCTGGTATTAGCTCAATGTTATTATCAGGATCTTCATTACAGCCGGGTCAGGGAGCTATATGCCAGGGTGAAAGAAGAGGCGCCCGCTTTGGCCCTGCGGCACAGCTACCTGGTGGCGCCTGGCGGCAGTCTTTCAACCTCTCCCATATTTTCCAGGAAGCCATATCAGAAGCAATAAAGAAAAAGGAAGAATTTCAGAAGCGTATTAGTGAAGGCTTTAATATTACTGAGATCATCGAACGGTTAAAGAAAGAGAAACTTGAATCTGAAGATACCTGGCACCGGAAGGGAGAACACTCCGGCCTGGAATGGGCTCGTCGTGCCCATTATCTGGACCTGAAAAATGTTCTGCGGCAGCCGGTTGAAGCCTTCGCGGGCCACGGAGGATCTCTGCGGGACTATTTCAAAAGAACATTTGAGCAGGAAAAACCCGGCCAATACCGCAAGGTTTTTTTATCCGGCTGGAAAAAAGGTGTTAACGGTTTCTGGAATATCATCAAGGATAAGCTTGAAGAAAACTAATATGGATAAATTTCTTGGCGTGGATGTTTCTTTGAATCCCGTGGTTGCCCGTCACATCGAAGATATCACAGGGAACCCGGTAACAGTGGATGAATGGTCCCATCTCTACGGCTCTCTGGGGGCAGCGCTTGGCATAGCCTCGGAGCAGAGGGAGGAAAATAAGGCTAATTATATAATAGACGATCTCTTTAGCGCCGGGAAAAGTGCGAGAAATTACTTTCATGAACCTTTAGAACTGAAACTATCTAACTATCCTGATTTTTCAAGCCGGAAAAGCTATCTCTATGAGATATCCCGAAATTTCCGTGGCTATCAGGTTGAAGTTGACATTTATGAGTTCTTGCCTCCGATATGTGAGGCCTGGCTGGGGGTGGACATAGGCTCCACCAGCACCAAAGCGGTTCTCCTGGATGAAAAGGGAGAGGTTCTAGCCGGATTTTACACAGCAACAGCAGGTCAGCCTTTAAAAGCCCTTCAGGCAATCTTTGAGGCAATCAAGGATATGAGCGTGAGAGAATCCATAGATTTGAGGATTCAAAGCAGCGGTACAACAGGCTCAGGGAGAAAGTTTATAGGACGGATTATGGGAGCGGATTTAATCCTCGATGAAATTACCGCTCATGCTCGAGCCGCCGGCGAACTCGATCCTGAAGTAGATACAATAATCGAAATTGGGGGGCAGGATTCGAAATTCACTACCCTGCGCAAGGGAACTGTTACTTCCTCAACCATGAATAATGTCTGTGCCGCAGGAACAGGCAGTTTCCTTGAGGAACAGGCAAAAAAGAAGGATCTAAAACGTAAATACTGCTATTACAGCCAATATGCGCCGACCATCATTAAATCCCGCTGGTATACTGATAAAATCCTTTCCCCCCTGATCCGGCA
>DRHE01000367.1 GCA_011049745.1 Spirochaetales bacterium
CCAGGTCGCTGGTTAGAGAAGTGAGTTCTTTGCAGACGATGGAGGAGAGCAGTTTTTTTTCCGTATCTCTAAAGTTATAGGGACGGAGCCATTTAGAGTTCTGACAACACCCATAAGTTCCTTCTTCAGGTCCACAAACGAATACTATAGCCACGTTTTTGTGTCCCGCGAGCATTAAACAGGGGCCCTCTACCTTAGAGTCTATGGTAGCCACCAGGTTCTCCCGCCCAGGAGATACTTCGTAAACCAGGGGTTCAATGGAGAGCTCATTCTTAAGCCAATCTTCGATAAATTTTACTACTTCATGCTCGGTATTGCCCTTTTCAGGGCGGATAACGGAATCAATCCTGACCAGGTCGCTGGTTAGAGAAGTGAGTTCTTTGCAGTCGATGGAGGAGAGCAGTTTTTTTTCGGTCGGCGTGATCATCCCTGATTTTAACCTTTTCTCTCTGCATGTCAATTAGCGGCTGATTTACTTTTAAGGAAGTAAGCAATAGTGGTGGTTGTCCCATCACGCGTTGACAACACAAAAACGCGGCTATAGTATTCGTTTGTGGACCTGAAGAAGGAACTTATTGGTGTTGTCAGAACTCTAAATGGCTCCGGTATACCATATGCTTTGTGTGGCGGCATGGCCGTAGTCCTTCACGGTTACCCCCGGCTTACCAGGGATATTGACCTGCTTATACGGCAGAGCGATTTAACTGGAGCCAGGGATGTGCTGGCGGCGATCGGCTTCACGATACCGGGGGGCATGATTCCGTTTGATGTAGGCAAGCCGCATGAGCGAAAGATATTCCGTATCTCTAAAGTTATAGGGACGGAGCTTTTGACGGTCGACTTGCTGCTGCTGCCGGCCTTCCTCAACGAAGTGTGGGATAATCGTGAGACCTACGAGTTGGAGGGCATTCCCATATACGCCGTTGACCGGGATGGCTTGATCACGATGAAGCGTCTTGCCGGACGCCCACAGGATCTGAGTGATATAGCAAACCTCGAAGGTGCAAATGATGAAGCCTGAAGATCTGAAGGCGAGGAGCCGAGGGGTTTCTACAGACATGTCCCCGCAGGCCATTGCCAGACGCTTTAACATCCTGGTGGATCTGGACAATGCAGCCAGGGCTCTCTCATCTGCCAGGCTTTTGCGGCAGCGGCCGAACGGGAAAGCAAATGATAACGATAAAAAAGACAACCGAGGCTAGTGAGAATATATGGGTTTCGGGAATTATTGAATTTCTTGATACCTGGGCTGATAGGCTGGCCCTTTAAGCTGGAAATTTTAGAGATGAGCTGCCGTTGTTGATTACCAAAATTATCATTTTCCACCTCCTTTCAAGTAGAAAAGTGCGATATTTTCTTGCTCAGAATTACCATTTACTATAAACTGGTTCTGGCTAAAATTAAATTATTGTTTAAAAGATTATTTGAAAAATGAGAGGGAAAAATGAGTGAGCAGAGTATGGAAATAAAAAAGCTTTTGATATCTGACCTGTGGAAAATGAAGGATGAGGGTAAAAAGATCACCATGATCACCGCCTATTCTTATCCCCAAGGGCTGATAGTGGATGAGGCGGGAATTGACATTATCCTGGTGGGCGATTCCCTGGGTATGGTGGAGCTTGGCTATCGGGATACGGTGCCTGTTACCATGGATGAAATGCTCAGCCATACAAAGGCGGTAGTCCGGGCGGTGAAGAGGGCCCATATAGTTGGCGATATGCCCTTTATGTCTTACAATATTTCCATTGAACAGGCAGTAACTAATGCGGGTATTCTTTACAAGGATGGCGGCGCGGATTCGGTTAAACTGGAAGGTGGGCAGGAAATGGCTGATAAGGTGGCGGCCATTCATAAAGCCGGGATCCCGGCTTTCGGCCATATCGGCCTGACACCGCAGACAGCCGCCCTGCTGGGAGGCTTCAAGGTACAGGGGAAATCAATAGATAATGCGAAGAGGGTAGTTGATGATGCCTTAGCTCTTGAAGATGCCGGGGCTTTTGCAATTATTCTCGAGGCAATTCCACAGCAGCTTGCAGAAATTATTACTGAAAGAGTAAGCATACCCACTGTGGGCATCGGCGGCGGTGTGAAGTGCGGCGGCCAGGTTCTGGTGCTGCATGATATGGTTGGTCTCTTTAAACGCTTTACCCCTAAATTTGTAAAGGTCTATCTCGATTCCTACAGTGCTCAAGTTGGTGCGGTAAAAGAGTATATCAGTGATGTGCAGCAGGGGAGTTTTCCCGGGGATGAACACTCTTTTAATATGCCGAAAGAGGCGGTCGAGGAATTGAAAAAGGTATTGGACCATTAGATAAGAAGGAGCATCAATGTGGCAAGAGGAAAACCAGAGATCGACCAGGAATGGTGTAAGGGCTGTGAGCTTTGCATCGGCGCCTGTCCGGAAAATATTCTGAATATGTCAGATGCCTTTAACCGGCAGGGACAGAGATATGCTGTCTGTTTTGAGCCGGATAGATGTACTGCCTGCACCTTCTGTGCTGTCATCTGTCCGGAGAGTGCCATTAAAATATGGCGTTATAGCCAGGTGAAAGGGGGAAAAAATGGCTGAAACAGTATTAATGAAGGGCAATGAAGCACTGGCAGAGGCGGCCATTATTGCCGGCTGCCGTCATTACTTTGCCTACCCAATAACCCCGCAGAATGAAATTCCAGCGTATATGGCACGCAGAATGCCTCAGGTTGGTGGTACATTTATCCAGGCAGAGAGTGAAATAGCGGCCATTAACATGGTCTTCGGCGCTTCAGCAGGCGGGGCCAGGGCTATGACCTCATCATCTTCTCCGGGCATAAGCTTGAAACAGGAGGGGATATCATATCTTTCCGGCGCGGGACTGCCTGCAGTGGTGGTCAATATAATGCGCGGCGGGCCGGGGTTGGGCAATATCAGCGGTTCCCAGGCTGATTATTTCCAGGCTACCAGGGGAGGCGGCCACGGCGACTACCGGATGATTGTGTTGGCCCCCTCTTCGGTTCAGGAAATAGCCAATCTGACTATTAAGGCCTTTGACCTGGCTGATGAGTACCGTATTGTGGTAATGATATTGGGGGATGGCTTTTTAGGCCAGATATCTGAGCCGCTTACTCTGCCGGATTCTTCGGGAAAGAGCTTTGACAAAATCTCCTGGGCTTTGACCGGTGCGGCGGGGCGCGAGCCTCACCTGGTAATGTCTTTGAGATTAACACCGGAAGAGGCTTTAGAGAAGGTCAACCTGGCGCTTCAGGAGAAGTACAGGATTATTACAGAGCGAGAGAGGCGTTTTGAGACTTACCTTGGTGATGATGCCGACTATCTGCTGGTAGGCTTCGGCACCGCGGCCAGGATCTGTAAGGGCGCGGTGAACTCTCTGCGCCGCAGCAACATAAAAGCCGGTCTTTTCCGGCCTATTTCCCTCTGGCCTTTTCCCTATAAAGAGCTGAAAGCAGCCTCAAGGCGGGTAAAAAAACTTCTGGTGGTGGAGATGAATTCAGGGCAGATGCTGGAGGATATAAGGCTGGCCCTTTATGCTTCTGAAGATGGGGCGAGCAGCCCGAGCAGCGCCGAGATCGATTTCTATGGCAAAATGGGAGGTACGGTGACTCAAATCGAAGAGATTATAGAGAGGGTGAGCAGCTATGAAAAGTGAAGAGGTTATGGAGAAAAAACTGGTTTACGGCCTTCCGGAGGCGCTGGCGGATCGCCCAATGCATTACTGTCCCGGCTGCGGCCATAGCATAGTGCATAAACTGCTGGCCCAGCTTATCGATGAGCTGGAGATACGGGAAAAATGTATTTTTATAGCGCCCGTAGGATGTTCGGTGCTGGCCTATTTCTATTTCAAGGTCGATGGCTGTGAGGCGGCCCATGGACGGGCGCCGGCCGTAGCCACCGGTCTTAAGCGGGTCCATCCTGACAAGGTGATCATTGCCTATCAGGGCGATGGCGATCTTTTGGCCATCGGCACTGCAGAGACTGTGCACGCTGCCAACCGGGGAGAGAAGATATCAGTAATTTTTATCAATAATGCTATCTATGGAATGACCGGCGGTCAGATGGCGCCCACCTCGTTAGAGGCACAGAAAACAGCTACCTCGCCCTATGGCCGTGATCCGGCTGATGTGGGTCAGCCCATCAGGGCCTGTGAAATGCTTAATACCCTGGAGGCGCCGGTCTTCATAGAGCGCTGCGCGGTTAATAATGTAAAGAACATTATAAAGACTAAAAAGGTGATCAAAAAGGTCTTAATGAACCAGGTCTCGGGCCGGGGTTACTCCTTTGTGGAGATCCTTTCCATGTGTCCCGTGGGCTGGGGGGTTACCCCGCTGCAGGGTGCGGATTGGGTTGAAGAGGCCATGATACCCTATTTCCCTCTGGGTAATTTTCGTGACAGGTAAGGGAGGAGAGAGAATGCACCAAGGAATTATTATCGCCGGCTTCGGCGGACAGGGAATTATACTTGCCGGGAGAATGATCTGTCTTGCAGCTATGCATGAGGGAAAACATGTTTCCCATATTCCCTCCTACGGGGCCGAGATGAGGGGGGGAACTGCGAACTGCTCGGTTGTAGTTTCCGATGAAGAGATTGCTTCGCCTATAGTTCCTAAACCCTCAATATGTATTGTGATGAATAAGCCCTCGCTGCTGAAATTTGAGGCCCGCCTGCAGGAGGGCGGACTGCTTATCTACAATACTACGCTGATCGATCTGGAGCCGTCACGCAGTGATATCGAGGCGGTTCCGATTGCGGCCAATGACCTGGCTGTAGAGGCGGGCAATATTAAAGCGGCGAATATGGTTGTTTTAGGACTTCTGATGAAACTGAAGCCGGAGATCGCCGCTTT
Organism: Spirochaetales bacterium; assembly: GCA_011049745.1. Lineage (GTDB taxonomy): Bacteria > Spirochaetota > Spirochaetia > SZUA-6 > DRHE01 > DRHE01. Next base: position 4,840 of record DRHE01000367.1, read on the forward strand.
AGATTCAGTGATTGCCGCCCTGGATAATGCGGTTTCAGCGCGTAATAAAGCGCTCAACGCTATTAATATAGAGGCTTTGAAGCTGGGCTATTCTTAACTTGAGGTTGATTGAAGTTGTAAGGCAACCTCAATTATCAGGTTCAGTCCCGGATTCGGCATCACTCTCGAGATGGTCAAAGGAATACTGAACCTTCTGAAAGGCCTTTCGAAATTCCGTTACCTCCTCGCCCACATATTTGCCGTCCATGAGGCATTTCTTAAAGAAAGAGGCAATCGTTTCCATTTCCGCTTCATTCATGCCCACCCGGGTCATCTCCAAAACTCCTATGCGTATTCCTGCAGGGTTGGTAACCCTTGAAAGGGGTTCAAAGGGAAGCAGGTTCATATTCAGGATGATATTGTTATCTGTGAGGTGCCTGGCTACCTCATCACCGCCGCCGAAATCGGCAACATCAATAGCCAGTTGGTGGCTCTCGGTGAAACCCAGATCTGCAGCCTGTACTTTGAAACCCAGGTCCAGCAGCTTTTGCCCCAGATACCTGGCATTGGCAATAGTCTGGCGGGCATATTCCTCGCCGAATTCCATCATCTCATAGGTGGAAATAGCCAGAGAGACCAGGGTATCAAGATGATGGTTGGATGATGAGCCGGGGAAAGCGCCTTTATCGATCTTTCGCCATTCCTTATTTCCGACATCGCTCAAAACGATTCCCCTCTGGGAGCCGAAAAAGGTTTTATGGGTGGAGCCGGTCATGATTAATGCGCCTTCTTCCAGGGGGTCCTGGAATGTCCGGCCGGCGATCAATCCCAGCACATGAGCCGCGTCGTAGATAAGGACGATTCCCCTTTCCTTACAGAAGCTGCTGAGCTCCTCAACCGGTTCCGGGAAGAGGAAGAGACTCTTGCCCAGGATCGTAACCTTTGGAGCAAAGACCCCGGCCAGTTCCAAGGTCCGCTCTACATCTATGCGGTAGCCGTCGGGAGTCAGGGGAAAGTTTATAATATTGGAAGTATATTTGCCCACCGATCCGGCACGGTGGTGGCTTATATGTCCGCCTCCCGGCGTTGAGTTGACCATCACCACATCCCCGAGGTTAATATACTGGCTGAATATCGCGTCATTGGAGAGGGTACCGCTTATGGGGCGGACATCAACCTGGCGGCAGCGGAAGAGTGATTTCAGCCGTTTTTTAATCGGGCTTCGATCTCATCGATGATCTCAGTTCCCTGGTAGTATCTTTCACCCGGATGGCCTTCAGCGTAACGGTGGACAAAGTCCGATCCCATTACCTTCCTGGCCCGGTTGCTGAGCACATTCTCACTGGCTATCAGGTTGATGGTGGCACCACGCCACGCATTCTGCTTGCTAACGAGGTTCTCAATTCTGGTTACATTTCTCTCATACATTATTGACTATCCTTCATTTCTATCAGTGCTTGAAGCTTCTCTGGCCGGTAAAAACCATGGCAACGTCCGCTTCATTGCAGGCCTCTATACTTTCAAAATCCCTCTCTGAACCGCCCGGCTGAATAACCGCGCTTACCCCCTCTTTTATACCAACTTCCACGCCATCTTTGAAGGGGAAGAAGGCATCGGATATCATGCAGCTTCCCTTAAGGCCGCCTTTTTCCTTTTTTACCCGCTCATCGATCCCGGTAAGCAGTGACAGATCGGTAATCCGGCTGTAGGGCTGCTGATAATCCTGGAAGGCTATCCGGTCAGCCGTTTTCTTATAGGCCTTATCCCGGGCTATCTCGGCCACACCCACCCGGTCCTGCTCGCCTGTGCCGATGCCCACGGTGACGCCGTTTTTTACATAGATAACCGAGTTGCTGGTTACACCGGATTCAACCAGCCAGCCGAAAATAAGGTCTTCATATTCACTGTCAGTGGGCAATCGCTTTATCCGGTATTCCCTGCCCTTGTACAGAGCGCTCGCTGTTATCAGATCCTCTTTCTTAAGGGTTTGGGGCACATAGGACCACTGAACTATTAGACCGCCGTCCATAAGAGATTTGAAGTCAACCACTCTTTCGCCTATGAAGCTCTGCAGCCGCTCTATATCAGCTATTCG
>DRHE01000368.1 GCA_011049745.1 Spirochaetales bacterium
CAAGCGAAACGTCGAAGTAATTACCAAGCACGGCAATATAACCATGGTGATAGGTCTTTGAGATGTAGGGGAACATCCGGCTGCCGTCAGCCGCCGGGTAATTGTCCCTGATCTTTTTCAGTGTATCCACAAATTCATCCAGGGTGCCGGGCATGGAAAGACCCAATTCTTTAAGGATATCGGTCCTGACCCAGAGCCCCCTGTTGGAACCCGACCTTTCCGGAATACCGTATACAACCCCATTCCAGGAATGGGCGGCAAAGGAGCTGGGAAACATACTTTTTAGCTTCTTCATCTCCGGTGAGTTTTCAATAAACTTATCCAGGGGTATAATGAACTCCTGCCTGGCCAGTGGGCTGATGTCGTCCTCGCCATACTTGATCACGTCCAGCTTTTCACCACCCATAAACATGGCTACCATTGATTCACCGGCGTCTTTGGAGCTGACGGTTTTTAATTGTGCCTCAACTCCGGCAATGTTTTTAAACGCATCCTGCCAGGCGTCATGAATATCGGGATTATCATGGTAATCCGTGGTCAGATAAATGATCTTAGCCATAGGCGGCAATGCCTTCTTTTCCGCCTGCTTTTCAGCCTCCGGGGTTGGGGCTTCCTCCTGTTTTCCTCCGGCCCAGCCACTGAGAGAGAGGATCAGGAAAAGTGCGATAATTGCTGCAATGTGTTTTTTCATAAAAAACTCCTTTTTAAAAAATATTATTGCCAATCCCATTATGAATCAGCTAACCCTTTATCGAGCCCAGCATGATACCTTTGGTAAAGTATCTCTGCAGGAAGGGGTAGAGCATCATAATTGGGATAAGTGCCACGATAACGGTGGTATATTTAATATTATCTATGAGCATCCGGTCTAGTTCATCACCCCCCATATCCTCTTCCATGATGATGATCGATCGCAGGATTACCTGGAGGGTATATTTGGTGCGGTCGGTTATGTAGAGAATGATGCGGAAATACTCATTCCAGTAATCCACGAAGTAAAATAGAAAGATTGTGGCCATCACCGGCAGGGCCAGGGGCAAAACGATGCGGATCATGATGGTTCTCTCCGTTGCGCCGTCTATGCGGGCGGAGTCGAAGAGCTCACGGGGTATGCTCTGGAAGTAGTTGCGCATAATGATCAGGTTAAATGAGCTGATCCCGCCCACCAGAACAATGGACCAGTAACTGTTCATCAGCCTCAAATCCCTTATCAGTAGATATTTAGGGAGAAAACCTATGTTAATCATAATTGTCAGCACTACCAGGAAGTTAAAGAATCGCCTTGCCGGCAGATCCGGATCTGCCAGGGGATAAGCCAGGAGCGATGTCATAGCCAGGCTGAAGATGGTTCCCGTGGTGGAGAGGAAGATGGAGTTCCATAAGGGGCGCAGGATAAAGCCTGCCTCCAGCACATAGCGATAGTTCTCCAGGGTTAATTGCCTGGGCCAGAGCCGGAAAGAAGTGTCCGGATGAGCGGAAAAGGTGAGCTGCAGTATATGGAGCAGGGGCAGGAGCATGGTAAGGGCCAGGAGTCCCATTAGAGTATAGTTGAGGCCGCTGAACAGCTTTTCGCCGCTGGTTCTTTTCATAGCTAAAAGACCCCTTCTTCCTTGACCTTTTTAGCAATCCAGTTGCTCAGGAGTACTAAGCTCAAACCTACAGCCGCCTTAAACAGCGATACAGCCATGGCATAACCGATCTGCATCTGCTGGATACCGGTGCGGTAGGCGTAGGTCATCAACACGTCACTGAGAGTGCGCACAATAGGTGTGGTGAGCACAAATACCTGCTTGAAGAGATTGAGGATCTTACCGATACGCAGAATTAGAAGGATGATAATAACCGGTTTTATGCCGGCCAGGGTGATGTGCCAGGTTTGCTGCCAGCGGTTGGCACCGTCGATAATCGCCGCCTCATAGAGGTTGGGATCGATAGACATGATCGAGGCCAGATAGATGATGGTACCGTAACCGGCGTTGCGCCAGATATCGGTAGTCACCAGCAATCCCCGGATGTACCTGTCCGAAGCCCACCAGAAGATCGGCTTTTTACCCAGAAACTCAAAAAACTGGGCATTGGGGCTGTTGATCGGTGAGAGAATGATATACCAGATTGCGCCGACTACTACCCAGGAGAGAAAATGGGGGGCATAGATTATGGTCTGGATAGAGCGTTTGACAAAGCTGATCCGCATTTCGGTGAGCAGCAGGGCGTAGATAATGGGTATGGGGAAGCCGAGCAGGATTTTAAGAAAGCTGATATAGAAGGTATTCCATAAAGCCCGGCGGAATTGGGCAATACTGAAGAGTTTAAAGAAGTTAGCCAGACCCACAAATGAGATTTTAGAGGGTGCCACCTGGCCGATATTGGTAAAGGCCCAGTAGACCTTGGTCATGGGATAGAACTCAAACACCAGGTACCAGGCCATGCCGATAATCAGCATGCCCATGAGTCCCCGGCGGAGCATAATTTTTTCCCACAATTTTTTCCTTTTCGCTCTTAGATCAAGGACCATGAGTTCTGTGCTCATATCCAACTCCTCTCTATCTTAATGCCCATAACCGCTGCCCGCTTTCAGACCTTTATCAGGTAAGAACCTTAAGGCGCTCCAGCACCAGGTCGGGCCGGTCCGAGCCGATGGTATCTACCTTCAATTTTATCAGCCGGTCTATAACCGCTGTTTCTACGACATTTTCCCAGGCGATTAACCTGCCGGACGCCAGTTCCATTTTTTCAACCAGGATACTGTCAATTCTACTGTGGTTTACATGGAGATTATCCGCGTCAGCGGCCTGCAGTAGATCCAGGTGTTTAACCGGGTTACAGCTCACCAAAATACCGGTTGTGACTTCGGGAAATCTATTTTAGACCCTTAAGACCCGGTGGTGGAAAAAGGAGGTAAAGGTCACTCTTTCCTCAAATCCCCACTCCCTGACCACTTCTGCTGCCGGCTCCTCGGTATCGGGGCCCTTGAGTTCGATCTGAATGTTCATAGGTGAACCTTTCAGTAGTTCGAATACCTCAGCCAGCGTTGGTATGGTTTGACCGTCTCCAGCGTTCAGGGTTTTCAGTTCTGTCATTGTGCGGTCAATTACTGCGCCCTTTCCATTGGTGGTCCTGTCCAGTGTTGCGTCGTGTATTACAGCGAGTTGACCATCACTGGTTAAGCGCACATCCAGCTCTATTCCGTGGCAGCCGATTTCCACTGCCTTGCGGAATCCGGCAAGAGTATTTTCAGGTACGAGTCCTTTTACGCCTCTGTGACCGGTAACCTTAATCATCTATCAGTCCTCTCTCCCGGTAATACTCTTCGGCACCCGGGTGGAGGGGGATCGTTATACCACGGAGAGCGGATTCTATTCCGTACTTTGATCCATCGATGTATTCAAAGTTGATTTCAGCGGCATGCTCCATGATGGCAGCAGTAATTTTCCTTATAAGTTTATCAGGAACATCCTGGTGGGTGATCAATAGGGTAGGCGTACCAAGGGTATGGATGTCGTGGTCCAGTTCAGACCAGATATTTTGCTTGATAGTACTCTGTTTCCAGTAGGGGTGGTTTTTCAGAATAGGGTTCAGGTAACGGGAGTCAATTCCCAGGATCCGGATCTCCACCTCTTCAAATAATTCTGCCAGGGCCGAACCGGGGCCATTGCTCAAGTAGAATATAAGATCGATTTCAGAGTTACGCATACTATGAACCGCATTGGAGATAGATAGATAGAATGGCCGGTAATCTCCCTCGTGGATTCCATGTGCTTCGAGGAGCGCCTTGGCGATAATTACACTCTCTCCCCCGGTTGCTCCCATGGCAATCCGTTTTCCTTGTAAATCGAAAATGTTTACAATACCTGAGTTCTTCCTGGCAACGATCCAGAGATCAAGATTATGGGCCCCGCATACAGCTCTGATTTGTTTGTGAGGCTTGAAAAAGGGAGCAACGCCCTGGAAAGCGTGATAAGCCACATCAGACTGGGTTAGTCCCAGTATTGCTTTACCTTCCGAGGTAAGTTCCACATTTTCAATACCGCCGCCTGAAGGTTCCGACTCGATGGAAATGCCGCCATAACGGTTCAGAATACGGCAAAGCTCTCTGCCGGCTGAATAGAAGCTGCCGCCGATTGACCCGGTGCTGAAGGTATCATAAACGATTGACATTCGCGGCCGCTGTACTAAAAGCGCAACATGGGCAGTCATGATCTCTTCCGCCTTATTGCGATCCTGTTTTTCAATTGCCTTGAGAAGCTGCCGGCAGTGTTCGATCACATCGGATGTATGCTCGCTTACCAAAACCTCAAGATCTTTTCCCGAAAATAGAAGGCGGTTGACCAAGTTCAAAATCTCAGCAATTACACTGTTGCCTGCCAGGCGGCAGAGACGTCCATGGAAAGTCAGATACTCGTTGATAAAAGCCTCGATATCGTGGTCGGCAGCAGCCTCTTCCAGCCTTTTAATGGAATCCTGTAAATGTGGATAGCTGCCGCCCTTTTTCGCCAGTTTCCCGGCAATCCAGGGCTCAAGCTGGCGGCGAACTTCGAGACACTCTTCCCTGGCTCTCGGTTTTGAGTTGAGCAGCGAGTTAAGAATCTGGAAGTAATCGGAAACAGAGGGCTTGGCCACAGTAGTTCCCACTCCATGGTTGATCTTTAAGACCCCCAAAGTGGTCAGCATCTGCAGTCCTTCGCGAAGTGAGGGGATGGAGACATTTAATTCTTTGGCCAGGCTGGCATGGGAGGGAAGTTTATCGCCTTCCTGGAGACCCAGCTCAGAAATTTTGTGTTGAATAGCCTCAGCTATCTCTTCTGAAAATCTTTTCCTCTTAATTTTCATTAAAATCCAGTCATTAAAAGATCAACTCATCAGATGATTTTATGACAATTATTGAATCTTGTCAAGAATTTATTTAGAATGACCATTTTTTTTGGTTATAACTCTGTTGGAGTATGGATGCAAAAAGAAATACTAAAATAAATTTGACAGCGATGTCGTTTAGTGCTAAATTTAGATTAATAGAGAATAACTCTGTTAATGTGAGATCTGAGTTCAGAGATAGGCAAACCTTCTCTTCTGCCGGATTCTCTAAAAGCCGGAAATAAAGCCGGCTTTTTTATTATTCTCCATGAATGACCGGAGTTTGACAAGTCTTACCGATTATTACCAGGTGAAATTACACCGCGGGATTAGTTTAAAGGGATTTCGCAGATAGACAATGCAGAGAGATGCAGCGGCTTTGGACCTATTTGAGCCGCTGATTGGTAAATGGTTTACTCAAAAATTCGGCTGTCCTACTGAAATCCAGAAGAGTTCCTGGCGTGAAATATCCTGCGGAAAACATATTCTAATTACCGCGCCCACCGGAAGCGGCAAGACCCTGGCCTCGCTGCTGTGGGCTCTTAATCAACTTATATCCGGGGCCTGGCCGCCGGGCGCCACCAGCATACTCTATGTTTCACCCCTTAAAGCCTTAAATAACGATATTCGCAGCAACCTGCTTGAACCTCTTGCCGAAATAAATGAGCTCTATAGGGCCGGGGGAATCACTATTCCGGATATTCAGGTCTTTACCAGAAGCGGGGACACGCCGCAAAACGAGAGACAACGAATGCTCCGTCATCCTCCCGAAATATTGATTACCACACCCGAGAACCTCAATCTTATGCTGAGCTCTAAAAGAGCGCGATTGGTTTTAACCACGATCAAATGTGTGATCCTCGACGAAATTCATGCACTCGCATCAACCAAGCGAGGAACCCACCTGATTACTGCCGTGGAGCGTTTAGTGCCTTTGGCGGGAGAGTTCCAGAGGATCGCACTTTCAGCAACGGTTAAACCCTTAAAAATAATTGCCGCTTTTATCGGCGGTTATCGGCTGGAACCCGGCTCCGATCGCTATGAAGCGCGCCGGATCTCCATTCTTCAATCGCCGGAAAGTAAAAAAATTCAGATCGGTGTCAGCTTCATAGAAAATGCCCGGCAAGCTTTGGAGGATAAGTCCTGGTGGCCCACCCTGGTAAAAAAGTTTAAAGAAATTATCAATGAAAATCATTCCACGCTTCTCTTTACCAACAGCAGAAGGCTGTGTGAAAAGCTTACCCGGCTGATCAATGAAGGAGAAGATAGGGAGCTGGCCTACTCTCATCACGGCTCTCTTTCAAAGGAAATCAGGAAGGTGGTTGAGCAGCGTCTGAAAAGGGGGGAGCTGGCAGCAATTGTAGCCACCAGTTCCCTGGAGCTTTATAATTTCTTAAGGTGCTGTTATGCCTATCAGAAACTGCC
>DRHE01000369.1 GCA_011049745.1 Spirochaetales bacterium
ACCTTGCTTCAATTGCTGTTCTAAATTCATCAGCGTCTTTCTGATATCGCCGATGAGCTTCTTATAATCCGCCTCTTTAGCATCTCGCGCTAAGCTCTCAATGGCTGCGGCTGCTTCAGCTATTGCCTTAACGCGCATATTGGCTGCCGAACCTTTCAGCGTATGGGCAAGCAGGGTAAGCTGTTCATATTCACCCGCCGAGGCAGCCTCTTCCATTTTGACCAGGTTTGTTGCCGCATTCGGGCTGAAGCCGGCAAGCAGTTTCATTACAACCGAAGGTTCAAGCTGCAGGGATTGCGAGATTGCTTCTATGGAAATAGTTGCTTTGGGCTCGCTTTTAAGATACCTGTAAAGTACTCTTTTCAGTTCCTCTAAATCAATGGGTTTGGAAATGTAATCGTCCATACCGGCCTCAAGGAACTTCTGCTCAGCTCCCTTTAAAGCATGGGCAGTCAGGGCTACTATCGGGGTGTGGGTCTTTCCCCTTCTCATTTCTTCTTCGATAATTCTTTTTGCGGTTTCTATGCCGTCAAGCTCGGGCATGTTTATGTCCATAAGGATAAGATCGTATTCTTTCTCTTTAAGCCTGGACAGGGCTTCCAGGCCGTTGCCCGCCATATCCGCTTCAATACCGTATTTCCCAAGCAGAGAGTGCATAAGCATTTGGTTTATCTCGTTGTCTTCAGCTACCAGCACCTGTGCGTTTGCCAATGACGGGCCGCTTGCCTCTTCTTTCTCTTCCATATCTACTACTCCTTTGCCTCTTTTCTGGCTGCCTGTTATCTCCTTCAAAGTATCAACCAGCTTTAAGCTGGAGAAGGGGCAGTATATTATCCTGGTAAAATATTTTCCCAGCTCTGCTGCTTTTTCGTTTTCCTTCTGGCAGGCAATCAAAATGCAGGGCACCGTCTTAAGCCTTTCTGCATGCACCAGCAGCTCCTCTTTTGTTATGTAGGCGCAGGTAGAGAAGAATGCATCCGGGGTATCTACCCCCTCAAGATAGGAAAGATCACTTATTTCCGTTACCTGCAACCCAAAGGAGGTCAGATACTTTTTTATTATTTCTTCCCTGGACATATTATCCGGTTCAGGTCTATAGATACCGATTTTGAGCCCTTCAAGCTCAACAGTAGATACCAGGGATTCGGTATTCTTATCTGCTTTAAGCTCAAGCTCAAAATAGAACCTGCTTCCCTTTCCCTCTTCGCTTTCCATCTGCAGAATGCCGCCCATCTGCTTAACAAGGTTGATGCTTATAGCCAGGCCCAGGCCGGTGCCGCCGAACTTCCTGGTTATGGAAGTATCAGCCTGGGAGAAGGCTTCAAAGATAAGTTCCTTCTTATCCTGGGGTATTCCTATACCCGTGTCAGTTACCGAGAAGAGCAGCCTGCATGTTGAATCGGCGCTCCAGCTTTTAATGATTTCTATATATATCCTGCCCCCCGCCGGGGTAAACTTCAATGAGTTGCTGAGCAGATTGAGGAGAACCTGTTTGATTCTTAAGTCATCCCCCTTAACTTTTACGGGCATGGCCGGATCAATGAAGTAGATCAGTTGAACATTCTTTTCAGTAGCTTTCTGGAAAAAGAGCTCTATTGTTGAACTGAACTCCTGGTGAGGATTAAAGGGGAGTTCCTCGATCTCCAGTTTGCCGCTTTCGATCCTGGCAAGATCTAGAATGTCATTGATCAATCCCAGAAGGGTCTTGCCCGAACGCCGGATAATCTCCAGCTTCTGAGCCTTGCCCGGATTATCCTCTTCAGCCAATAGCATCTGGTTGAATCCCAGGATGGCATTTAAGGGGGTGCGGATTTCGTGAGACATATTGGCCAGAAATTCGCTCTTGTAGCGGCTGTCAGCTTCCGCTTCCGCTTTGGCCTGATTGAGTTTCTCTTCGGTGGCTTTTCGTGAAGTAATATCTTCTTTAATGGCCAGGTAATTAATGATTTTCCCTTCACTATCTTTTACAGGCGATATGACAGCGTTCTCCCAGTAATAACTTCCGTCTTTTCTTTTATTGTAGAACTCACCGCGCCAGACACCTCCTGAAGAAATTGTCTGCCACAATTTTTTATAAACATCCGGGGAAAGGTAATCCGTTTTTAATATCCTGGGGTTCTTTCCCAGCGCCTCTTCCCTTGAATAGCCGCTAATACTTTTAAAAGCCGCATTCACAAAGACAATATCTCCGGCCAGGTCAGTAAGCACAATTGCGTTGTAGCTCTGCTCTATGGCTGTGGAAAGCATTCTTATTTGAGCTTCCAGCCGGCTGTTATCGGAACCGGGAATAACATCCGATTTACTAATATCATTTCCCATACTGAATATCACCTATCGTGATGAGTGTTATAAATAAGTTTAATCTCTTCAATATTAGCTGTAAAGAGGTCAACCAGTTGCGGATCAAATTGAGAGCCTTTTTCTTCGACCAGGAGGTTAATTGCCTTCTGCAGGGGCCAGGCTTCCTTGTAGGGTCTGACAGATGTCAAAGCATCAAATACATCGGCTATACCGACAATCCTTCCGGTCATAGGAATGTCGGCGCCTCTTAAGCCTTCAGGATATCCCTTGCCATTATATTTTTCATGGTGAGTGATAGCGATAGTGGCTCCCATTTTAAGGTAAGGGCTGCTGGCTTTATCAAGTATTTTATATCCGATGGTTGTGTGTTCTTTCATTACTGTAAACTCTTCAGAGGTGAGTTTGCCGGGCTTGAGCAGGATGGAATCGGGGATCCCGATTTTTCCGATATCATGGAGAGGGGCGGCATAATAGAGCAACTCCGTGTTCAGCTTGTCATCTCCAATTGCTGTGGCTATCAACCTTGAATAGCCGGCAACCCGCATAACATGTTGTGCGGTCTCTGTATCCTTAAATTCAGCAGCATTACCCATTACCCGGAGGGTTTCATGCTGCTGCTGTATAATTCCGGCTGTGGCTTTCTTGACCTCCTCTTCAAGCAGCAGCGCTCTGTCCCTTAACAGGAGCTGTGCTATTCTTAGGTTTGCCAGGTTCCTGATCCTGGCTTTAAATTCGGATGGATTAATGGGTTTAGTTAAAAATTCGGTGGCGCCGGCTTCAATTGCCCCGATTTTGAGTTGGTCATCACCACTGACTCCGGTGATCATAACAATAGGAATATCGGGATTCCCTGCTCGTGTTTGACGGATAAGCTCTATCCCATCCATTTGGGGCATTTTGTAATCAACAAAAACAAGATCCACACTCTGCTCTTTAATATAATTCAAAGCCCGGAGCGGATCAGTGAAACCTTTAACTTTAAGATTAATACTTGCCGCCAGAGACTCTATTAGCATAACGTTTATTTCTTCATCATCAACCGCGATGGCTTGTAAATCGGATAACATAAAATCTCCCTTTCTCGATATTGATTATATCTTCAATACCTTTAAAAATATAACATAATCAGATTATAATGTCGATTCACAGGCAATTGCCAACAGGGAGAGCGTTGAAACAGAAAACTGATTGGAAGCTTTATGGTAGAGAGGGCTATACTTGATCTTTAAGAGAGATCGCAGAGATTATTCGCTCCTTTCCAGAAAGGTAATCGCTTTATGGCGGACAAAGGGGTCCAGGCTTTTATTCTTATCGAGATTCTCCACCGGCAGGAATCCTCCTGCCATGCTTTCATGTCCGCCGCCGAAGCCGACACCGGCCAGAATATACCTTACCAGCTCATTTGCCTTTATCTTTTTACTGATACTCCTGGTGGAAAACTTGATACCGTTTTCCCGCGGAGAATAGGCAATCACAATATTGACCCCGGCTATAGTTGTGACAATATCACTGGCCGCACCGAGCAGAGAGTCGTTGCAGCTATCAAGGTAGAGGAAGCCCAGTTCTCCATAGACCTCGACTGATTTGAAGGCCTGGGCGTAATCGATCAGGTCACCTTTGCTTATCTGATTTCCCTTGAGTTCGTTTATCAGCCCGATGTCGGTCCTGGCATAGAGCTGGTAAAACATATCAATGTCCAGCTCTGAAGTGCCCCTGGTCAGATTGTCGGTATCCATAAAAATACCGTACAACAGGGCGGTGGCCACACTGCATGGGATTGCTATATTATTTTCAATATAATACTGCGCGATGATAGTAGAACAGGCGCCGATTTCCGGTCGGATATCCTTGAATTTATAGCCTCTATTTCCCATATACTCGTGATGATCAATAACGGCTACTTCATCCGTAACCAGATCGGTTACATTGCTGTTCCCCTTCTGCACATCCACCAGTACGGTCCAATCC
>DRHE01000370.1 GCA_011049745.1 Spirochaetales bacterium
GATTTTCCGGTTGAAGGTCTTCCCACCAGGGCGACAAATGATGCTTTCATGGCTAATCGGAAAATCTCGCTGCTATCCGGGCGATTTCTATTTCAGCCTCGCAGAAAAAACCAGCCAGCACGGGACAGAATTGTTTTCCCCTCTGAATCTTGATTTCCTGAATTGCCAGCTCATGGGGCCAGGCTTCTTTATAAGGTCGTTTGCTGGTTAAGGCGTCATAGACATCGGCAATTGCCACAATACGGGCGCTTAAGGGTATGTCCTGGCCTGCCAGGGAGTGAGGATAGCCGCTGCCGTCGAATCTTTCATGGTGATGAAGGGCTAGAGCAGCAGCCAGGGTCAGAAAGGATTGTTCACCCATTTCCTTGTCGGCTTTGCTTAAAATAGTCCAGCCCCAGACAGTATGCTGCTTCATAATATCCCATTCCTGAGGGAGCAGCTTGCCCGGTTTTAGAAGAATACTGTCCGGTACTGCCACCTTGCCAATATCATGGAGCATACTGGAAACGTAAAGATCGGAAACATAAGAGTCACTGATCTTAAAGGTAAAGGGATTTTTCTCCTTTACCTTCCTGGCCAGAAGGCCGGTAAATTCACAGATGCGCTGCAGGTGGTCGCCTGTTTCCGCGTCCCTGTACTCAGCCAGGCGGGCCAGGGATTTAATGGACGTGGTCTGGGTTTTTTGCAGCAGTTCTGCAGCAGATATGATCCTGTCATTTAATAATTCCTGGATCTCAAGAGCCTCCCGGTTTTCCCTGTTAAGGCGCACCAGCTCGGTTATATCAAAGAAAACCCCGAGGATAAAGGATTCGGTAATATTAATAATCGAATCGCTGACGTCCAGTAATCTGCCTTCTCCCGTGCGGATCTGCAGACTGTAATTATTTATCTCTCCCCTGTTCAGAATGGTTTGAAATTCGTTTTTCCTCTTTTCCGGCTCGACAAAGAACTCAGCGGAATTGTTCAGATCGGATAAACTCGGGTATTTCACCAGGTTAAAAAAGGCCTGGTTGGCGTGGATAAACCGTCCATCCTTACCGGCTATATAGAGGGGGAAGCTAAAGACGTCAATAAGCAGGGCCAGCCCCCGCTGCTGCATTTCCGAGAGTTTCTTGATATTTGCTTCAAAAAGTACAGCTGTAAAGGCTTCCAGCCGGTTAATTCTTTCTTTTATAAAATTACTCTCAAGTATCACCTTTAATTTATTGGCAACCAGGTCGATCTCCAGGTTATATTTTGCCAACTGCCCTGAATTCTCCCTGAACAGCAGGAGGGAAATGGGCTTTCCCTCTTCACTTTGGACGATATGGCCATAGGCCTCCTGTCCTTTAAGGGAGGCGGGAATGGGCCAGTTAAGCTCTCTCTCCAATACCTCAATAGGTATAAAAAGCTCATTAAGCTCAACGCCGGCTGCTGCTTCATTGCCGGGGTGGATGAAAAAAATATCTTTCACTCCCGTAACACGCTTAAGCCAGTCTTTCAGAGTATCGATCTGTGCTTCTGTGTCACTATGTTGGTTGACGGACGGGAACAGTTGCGCTTTTAGATCGAGGTTGTTTCTCTTGTCCATGCTGATTGCATTATTGTCCAGTTACCCTTTAAAATCAATAGACCTGGCTCTTAAATCACTTTGCTGATAGACCCGGCAGGCTTGAAAAAGGCGGCTCTTTCCATTATCCTGGGCTATTCCCTATGAGAAAGATAAAAGGTCTGCTGCTTTTTTTTACACTGCCTTTCTTTTTAATCTCCTGCCGTGCTTCATTATATAAAGAAACGCGCCCTTCCATGTCCACCCTGGTTGCCGTTCTGGTTTCGGGAGTGGCTGAACCTGATTGGCAGGAGCTCTATTCCCGCGCTGAAAAGGAGGCTGCTCTTTTTGATCACCGCCTGCCGGGAAGCCCCCTTAAAGAGTTGAATGAGGGCAGGAGCCCGGAGCTGCCCGTAAAGTTGATCAAGGTGCTGCGGTTGGCCATGGAGATAGCCGAGAAGTCAGGCGGCGCCTTTGACCCCACTATTCTTCCCTTAATCAGCCTCTGGAATTTCGATTCGGGCGGCGAGTTGCCTGATAAGGAAAATATTTTGGCGGCTCGGAACATGGTTGATTATCGGCGGGTTAAGATCGATGCGCAGGGCGTAGTTGAATTACCGCCGGGCTGGGGTTTTGACCTGGGGGGAATTGCCAAAGGTGCGGTTGTTGATCAGATTGCGGATTACCTGAATGAAGAAGGATATGAGAATTTTCTGATCGATGCAGGGGGCGACATTCTGGTTTCCGGCTTAAAGCGGGGCAAAGAACCCTGGAGTATAGGCATCCGCCACCCGCGCAGCAAGGATAAACTTATCGGGCTTCTCCATCTGGGGGGGGCTGGAGAGAGCCGGGCGGTTGTGACTTCGGGGGATTATGAGCGCTACTTTGAATATGGGGGTAAGCGTTATCATCATATCCTTGATCCGAGCAGCGGTTATCCGGCGGACAACTCTATCGCAGTTACGGTTATCGCCCCGACTTGCTCCCGTGCCGATGGACTGGCCACTGCAGCCTTTGTCCTGGGCCCGGATCAGGGGCTGGAGCTGCTGGAGGAGCTTCCGGGTGTTGAAGGAATGATAATAGCTGAAGGTATATCGGGCTCCCGGGAATACCTGCTACGTACAACTTCAGCTTTTCCGCTTACGGCCGAAGAGCTGAAGCTGGCAGCCGAAGAGCTGCGCTCCCTGGAAGGTGAGGAGGCAGACTAAGCACGTGTAGGTGAAAAATTACATCCGTTGTGCCGGATCAAGGTTGAGGTATGTTTTTTTGCTTCCCTTAAGACCCTGTTTTATCAGTTTGGATGAAAATTTCCCTTGTAAATCAGACCCTTTATAGTTTTTTCCTATTGTATGACGATTGCTCATATTTTTTTTGCATTCCTGACTGCAATTTCCTGAATTTTCTCTCGTTTTCTGATTTTCCGTCCATCCTGTGATATAAGTCTTACTATCAATCGTTCATTGAAAGGAGATGCAGTAAAAGTATGGATATATCAAACGATCCTCAGGGCGATAAGGAGCACCTCTTTCGTTCCCGTCGATGGCTCTGGATTCTGCCGGTCCTGGCCGTCATCCTCGGCCTCGTCATCGCAGGATTGGTCCTCCGAACGTATTACCAGCACGCCGCCTATCTTTCGCAAAGCGTGTTGGCAGAGCATCGGCTCAAGCTCGACAGCGCCCGTGAGCATGTAGAAGAATATTTTAGCAGTGTTTATTCCTTGCTCAATTATATCCGATCAGAGTCAGAAATCATGAACGCGAGCAATGAAATGCGCGCGCACCTTCAATTGATGTTTGATTATGAATGGCGGGAAAACCGCATCACGGAGCTCTACATTGTGGAGCGCGACTTCGATGGCAAAAGGCGGCCTATATTGGCCTTTGAGCCTACGTCGGAAGAGCAGTTGGCAAAAGATGACCATTCTATTGAGCTCGAGCAAGAAGAGTACCTGATACTCATGGAGCACATCAGGCGTTTCGATACAGAACCGGAGCTCGGAGCGCAGATCAGCCGTGAAATCATTTTAAGCCAGGGGGAACTCAACCAGGAAAGAGTCCCAGGAGTGGTTTACTCCCTGCCCGTTCGCGAGGGGAAGGGACTGGTTGGGATTATATCAGCGATGATTCCTGTAGGGAGAATCGAGCAACAGCTCAATCTAGGCCACTACCACGATCAAGCTATTCTTGCCAGCGACGGCGGTCATTTGTACGTCTCTACCAACATGACTCAAGAGGTACGGTCGTGGTTCCGCGACGGGCTCTTGCGCGCGGGAACAGACGGTTTCTTTGAACGAAGCACAGAGGCCTTCGAGGCGCGTAAGTGAAAGATGCTTTGGACGCCTTTGACCGTTTTGTCCGACCAGAGTTGGGGGCTGGCTCTTGTGTATGATGAAGAGGCTTATGACCAGCAGATCAATTTTGATGATTTTATGCACGGTTGGGGAGCTGCCGGCGCTATCTTGCTGCTGGCGCTGTTTTTGGCGCTCTTGTTTCTTGCCGTTTTTCGGCAACTTACGAAAGAAGTCCATTACCTCAGGGAGCGCGAACGGGCAGAGGAGGCACTAAGACAATCAGCAGATATAGTAAATAACATTCAAGTCGGTCTTCACATTTATCATCTTGAGGATATCAACGACGACAGAACATTGATGATGGATACTGCAAACAAGGCAGCTGAAGACATAACGGGAGTCTCAATAGGCGATGTCGTTGGAAATACTCTTGACGAGAGCTTCCCAGGCCTGAGGGAAATGGGAATACCCCGGCAATATGCGGAAGTGGTTCGTACCGGAAAACCTGTAGAGCTTGATGAAGTTTATTATGGCGATGACCGGGTCATTCACAGTTGGTTCAGAGTTAAAGCTTTTCCTCTTCCCAACAATTGCGTAGGAGTAGCATTTGAAAATATAACAAAGCAGAAAAAAACTGAAAAGTCATTAAGAGAAAGCGAAGAAAAGTTTCTACAGGCTCAAAAAATGGAGGCTACAGGACATTTGGCTAGCGGAATCGCGCATGACTTTAACAATCTGTTGACAACCATTATAGGCTATTCTGATATGTTGCTTGGAGAACACCCAACGGAAGGCTCGCACAGAGATGAGATCCTTGAGATAAGAAAAGCGGGAGAAAGAGCATCTTCTCTAACGCAACAGCTTCTGGCGTTCAGCCGGAAACAAGTACTGCGTCCAAAAGTTGTTGAGTTGAATAGTTTGATTGTTGGCTTTGGAAGAATGCTAAGAAGACTGATTGGAGAAGATGTAACGCTGTCAACTAATCTTGATTCTGATCTGGGGCTAATCAAGGCAGATCCAGGTCAGCTTGAGCAGGTCTTAATGAACTTGGTGATTAATGCCAGAGACTCAATGCCTGGAGGGGGGAGATTGTCGATGGACACCTCAAATACACATCTAGACGATGCCTTCTGCCAAGAGCACAGCGATGCGAAGCCAGGAGATTACGTTTTGCTAACCATCAGTGACACCGGGCATGGCATAGACGCAGAAACAAAGGAACATATTTTCGAACCTTTCTTTACAACAAAAGGAGTCGGGAAAGGAACTGGCCTTGGGCTTTCCACGGTATACGGAATCGCGCATGACTTTAACAATCTGTTGTTTTTCTTCTCTTTCTGCTTGTGGAAAGTATATCTTGAATGAAGTGCCGTAATCAAGTTCACTTTGGAACCAGATATATCC
>DRHE01000371.1 GCA_011049745.1 Spirochaetales bacterium
CTTTGATACTGTTGAAAAAATTATCGGCCATCATACTTACTACCGGGCTAAAGCGCGATCTGCACTCGCTTTTTGGGATGGCCGCTTTAACTGTTTCGGGATTGTCTAAGAACTGCATCAGCCCATGGCTGAAACCGCCGCCGCCTTCATCGAAGCTGCCCCCTAACAGGAAAATACCAACTTCAGCCCCCGATGGTCCCATTATAAAACGGTTGCCGCCAAACTCTTCAATAAACGCATCAACGACTTCGAAACAGCTATCATCCGGGGGTTCTATATCCGGTTCGCCGTCAAAATCAGCCGGTGTGTATTGCTTCTTCCCTATATGAGGGTCGTAGATTTTTGTGACATCCGCTGTCACTTCAGAGAGCTTGTATACTGTGCCGTCTAAAAACTCCCAGGTGTTGTCATCTATCTTTTTTGGTTTTTCGAATTGAAAATCTCCAGGAGGAGCTATGCTAGATGCCATAGCAGCGACATTGATAATGTCGAAATTATCCATCTTTCTAAAAAAATCAATGCCATCCTCTTTCCAGCTCTGCACCACCTCATCCCGGCGTCCATCCCAAAAAGCGAGTGCAGATCGCGCTTTAGCCCGGTAGTAAGTTTGATGCCCGATAATTTTTTCAACAGTATCAAAGTCGATAGCCCATTCACCCCAGGGCACCTTGTCCGGCATCTGGTGAGCCAGTACCGACAGTACTCGTTCTTTTGAAGTCATGATCGCCCCTTCCTACAACATATTATTATAACTGTCAACGACCGCATAAATAAGCAATTGCAATCTTATTGCCCTGGCTGCCTTCATAAGTAAAACCGCTGGGGTGGGAATTCGATATGGAGTAACCCTTATTGACAAACCGCTGGGGTGGGAATTCGATATCGGCTAAACTTTATTGACAAACCACTGCTCCCAATTGACAGGCAGGCCGCTTTCAATATATTTTCTTTTTAGAAAGGAAACGGTACTTTTTGGCTTATAAAGAACGGCACAACGAGATCCTCAAAATCTTAGCAAAATTGAAGCAGGCTTCAGTCTCCGGCCTTACTGAGCGGCTCAAGGTTTCCGAGGTTACCATTCGTAAAGACCTCTCGCACCTTGAAGAGCAGGGTAAATTGTTACGCACCCATGGCGGCGCGGTATTGGCGGAGGACAGGGACCGGCTGCGAACCTTAACCATGCGCACCGGTAAAGGGATAAAAGAGAAGAGAGAGATCGCCCTCCGGGCCAGGGAGATGATCCGGGAAGATGATACAATCTATATTGATGCGGGCACAACCTGCTATTACCTGGCTAAAGAGATAAAGAAAATGAACCTGAGGGTAGTTACCAGCTCCCTGGCCGTAATGGTTGAGCTTTCCAGTTGTCCGGGAATAAGCTTATTCTCCCTTGGCGGCAGTTTCAGGGAAGAGGCGGGCTCCTTTATAGGACCGGCTGCTGAGAAGGCGCTGAAAGGCTTCCAGATAGAAACCTGTTTTCTGGGAACAACCGGGATTTCGTATGATGGAAAATTCTCTTCACAGAACACCATTGAAGCCCAGCTTAAAAGATCGGTCCTGGCTGCCTGCCGCAGGCGGATTATTCTTGCCGATCACTCCAAATATGGGGAAACTGCCTTCTCGATCTTTGCCCATGCCGCTGATATAGATGTGTTGATCATGGATTCCGCTTCGGTGGATATAAGCAAATTAAAAGTGATGGATTTTGAGCTTGTATTAGTCTGATAGTTATAGGGGGAGATAATGAAGGGGAACTGTATTGTGGCCCAGAGCGGCGGGCCCACTGCTGTAATAAATGCCAGCGCCTGCGGTGTAATCCAGGAGGCCATGAAGCATAAAGAGATCACCGGTGTCTATGCCGCGCATAACGGTATACTGGGAGTGCTTAATGAAAGGATATTTGATCTGGGCAAAGAAGAGCCGGCTGCTATTGAGGGCCTGAAGGTCTCACCGGCTTCCGCCCTGGGGTCGTGCCGCTATAAAGTGAAGAGCGCAGAGGACTTTGATAAGATACTGGCCGTGTTTAAGAAGTATAATATCCGCTACTTCTTTTATATTGGCGGTAATGATTCACAGGATACGGCTGACAGGGTAAACAACCTGGCTTCGGCCCAGGGCTATGAACTGAGGTGTGTGGGCGTGCCCAAGACTATTGACAATGACCTGGCCTGCACTGATCATTGCCCCGGGTACGGCAGTGTAATCAAATACCTGGCCACCATGACCATGGAGGCGGGCAGGGATACTGAAGCCCTCTATACCGCGGATACGGTAAATGTAATTGAGGCCATGGGGCGTAATGCCGGCTGGATCGCGGCGGGCACCGCTCTGGCTAAGAGGGATGAAGAGGATGCTCCCCATATTATACTGCTTCCCGAAGCTCCTTTTGATGCGCAAGGGTTCAAGGATAAAGTCGACAATTTACTCTCAACTATTGGCAGGGCGGTTATTGTAGTATCGGAGGGCACTAAGAATGGTGACGGCACTTATATTGCCGAGCAGAAGGGCGATTTTGCCAAAGACGCCTTCGGCCACACCCAGTTAGGCGGCGCGGCAAACTATATTAAGGAACTGGTGGAGAGAGAGGTAAAGGTGAAGGCGCGCTTTGCCATTCCTTCAACTATTCAGCGGAACGGTATACACTTTGCTTCGCTTACCGATTCAAAAGAGGCTTACCTGGCCGGAAAGCGGGCTGTAGAGCTGGCTGTTCAGGGTGTTTCCGGCAAGATGGTGACCCTGGAAAGGGTCTCGGATGATCCTTATCTCTGCCGCACGGGAGAGGCAAAGCTGGCCGATGTTGCTAATGGTGAAAAATTCCTGCCCCGTGAATGGATAAGTGATGACGGTTTTTTTGTGACTGATGGGTTCATTAAATATGCCCGGCCCCTGATCCAGGGTGAGGTCAGGCCATTGATAGAAGATGGACTGCCGAAGTTCATTCGCTTTAAGAAGCATTTTGTAACACCTTAAAGGAGGAGGAAATTATGGATTATGTGGTTGAGATGTTTAATCTTGAAGAAAAAAGGGTAGTTATTACCGGGGGCGGCGGTGTTATAGCCGTGGCCCTCTCTGAAGCATTGCTGAAAGCGGGAGCCCGGGTTGCGCTCTGGGATATTGCCGGAGAGGCTATTGAAAAGGCTAAGGCCATACTGAACGAGGCTACTGGCGCGGCTGACCGCCTCTTCGGAATGGTGGTGGATACCATGGCTGAGGGATCGGCAAGCAAAGCTATTGAGCAGACTGAAAGCTCCATGGGCGCGCCCAATGTGTTGATTAATGCGGCAGGCGGCAACCGGGGTAAATCCTCTTTTGTGGAGAGCGACATGGAGACCTTTGAGTTCGTGTTGAAGCTTAACCTGGTTGCCGGGCTCATGGTGCCCACCAAGGTAATGGTCGCCTACTGGATCGAAAAGAAGATAAAGGGCGCGGTTATCAACCTTGCTTCCATGGCTTCCTACATACCCCTTTCCGGAGTATGGGCTTACGATGCGGCCAAGGCGGGGGTTTTGAATCTTACCCTGGCAGCGGCCAAGGAGTTTGCGCCTCATGGTATCAGGGTGAATGCTGTTGCCCCGGGTTTTTTTATCGGCAAGCAGAATAAAGCTCTGCTGATCAAGAATGATAAAACAGGCGAGCTGACTGAGAGGGGACAGAGTGTAATCGACCACACACCCTTCGGCCGTTTCGGCGATGTAAAGGAATTAGCCGGCGCGGTGATCTTCCTGGCCAGTGAAAGGGCTTCCGGTTTTATCACCGGTGTTTCTCTGCCTGTGGATGGCGGCTACCTGGTGTATAATATTTAAAAAAAGAGGAGTTGGAGATGAGTGTAGCGAATGGAGTTAATGATTGGCTCAAGAAGGCCCTACAGAGCGGTCTGTTGACGGAAGCGGGGCTTAATGAGTCTGGGCTAAAGGAAGCAGGTGATCTGCTCTTCCTTCAATCCCTGCAAAGGGTGGGACAGGCTAACCTGGCAATGGTACGTCTGCAGAAC
>DRHE01000372.1 GCA_011049745.1 Spirochaetales bacterium
GCAGTTGGTTTTCCAGGCTTCAAAGGTTTGCGGTGCAACGGTTTTCTTATCTCCGGAGAAATAGAGGCGTTTACAGGTTTCCTTTATTTCTTCACCCTGCCTGATAAGCTCTGTAAAGAGACCAGTCACTTTTTTAACATTATCCCGCATATCTACCTGCTGTTCCCTTCCTTCCTATTCTCCCTCTGTACTCTGGCTCTGGCTGGTTTCCGGTTTTTCAAGATCTACCATCACCCCGCTTTGAGAATCATCAATCTCTTCCACCCACCAGTTATTTTCTTCAGCTTCTTTGAGCTTTTCAACCCTGGCTTTTTGCAATATATTTCCGGCTTCAGGGCTCCGATTCAACCAGGCAATCCCGAATGCAGATACCAGGAATATGGCGGCAACCACAGAAGTAAACCTGGTCAACACATTTCCCGTTCTGGGGCCAAAAGCTGAAGAGCTGCTGCCGCCGAACAAACCACCCAGACCCTCTCCCTGATCATCCTGGATCAGAATAACCAGAATCAGTATCAACGCACTTAAAACAAATAGTATTAAAATTAGAATACTTACCAGGCCCATTTTTTAAATCTCCAATTCAAATTATTCATATTTAACGATCTTTATAAAAGTATCAGCTGTAAGGGAGGCTCCCCCTACTAACAAACCGTCGATATTTTCCATATTCATCAATTCAGCCGTGTTATCCGGCTTGACCGATCCGCCATACTGAATCACTGCTTCCTCTCCGGCCTTCTTGCTATAGAGTCTGATCAATAAACCCCTGATCAGGGTATGAATGGTATCTGCATCCCCGGCAGTAGCTGTTCTACCTGTACCAATAGCCCACACCGGCTCATAAGCAATAGTCACCTGCTTCATGGCCTTTTCACTGACCCCTTTAAGCCCCTCAACAACCTGGTTTTCAACAACTTGAGCTGCAATATCCTTTTCCCGTTCATCCAGTGTTTCACCCACACAGAGTATTATCTCAAGATTATGCTTTAAAGCCAACAGTACCTTGCGGTTTATTAACTCATCCCCTTCGCCATATACATGCCGTCGCTCAGAATGGCCCAGAATAACAACTGAAACCCCGAGTTCCGTAAGCATTTGCGGCGAGATTTCCCCGGTATGAGCCCCTTTTTCCTCCGGCCCCATATTCTGAGCACCCAAAAGAATTTTACTGCCCTTTAACACCTCAGCTACCGTGGCCAGAGCTGTAAAGGGAGGAGCGATCATAATTTTCTTCTTCTCCCCGGAAAAAGCGGAAATCAGCTCGCCGGCCAGGGACGCTGCCTCCACCCTGTTCTTATGCATTTTCCAGTTACCAGCAATAAAGACTTTTCGCATTAGCAATTACCTCAACTTATTAGTGCCGCTATGCCGGGAAGATCTTTACCTTCAAGAAATTCCAGGGAGGCGCCGCCGCCCGTAGAGACATGATCTATCTTAGCGGCCAGGTTAAATTTATTAACCGCAGCCACTGAATCGCCGCCGCCCACTACCGTTATGCCTTGACATTCAGCAACACTCCTGGCAATTTCCAGGGTTCCACGGGCGAAAGCGGAAAACTCGAATACACCCATTGGCCCATTCCAGATAAGATTTCTGGCCTTTGAAATTGCGCTTTTAAAAAGATCGATGGTACGAGGCCCTATATCCATTC
Source organism: Spirochaetales bacterium (assembly GCA_011049745.1). GTDB lineage: Bacteria > Spirochaetota > Spirochaetia > SZUA-6 > DRHE01 > DRHE01. The sequence goes on from DRHE01000372.1 coordinate 1,655, forward strand.
CTATGCTCCCGTCAGGTATATTAACATCGTCAATCGCCCGCGCCTCTGTATTCTCAGTAAAAGAACTGCCAACCAGATGATCAACAGGGAGAAGTACATTTACATTTAAGCCTTCAGCCTTTTCCAGTAAAGAACCGGCAGTTGTCAGAAAATCCTCTTCTACTAAAGAATTACCTATTTTTATTCCCCTGCCTTTAAGAAAAGTATAGGCCATACCACCGGCTATAAGAAGATCAGTAGCACGGGAAAGCAGGGATTCCAATACGGCAATCTTAGTTGAAACCTTGGCGCCGCCGATAATGGCCACAAAGGGCTTCTCCGGATGTTCCAGAAGACCGCTCATAAATCGGATCTCCTTTTCCATGAGAAATCCGGCCACACCAGGAAGATAATGTGCCACTCCCTCAGTTGAAGCGTGCGCCCTGTGAGCCGTTCCGAAGGCATCGTTTACATATACATCACCCAAAGAGGCGAGATTTCGGGCAAACTCACTATCATTATCCGTCTCCGCTTTATGAAAACGCAAATTCTCAAGCAGGAGAACACCACCGGCTCCTTTCAGTTCAGCAGCCATGCTCTCTATTTTTTCACCGATACAATCAGGCGCCATCTTTACTTCTCGGCCCAGAAGCCCGGCCAGCCTCACGGCCACAGGTTTCAGGCTTAAATCCGGTATTACCTTTCCTTTAGGACGGCCGAGATGGCTCATTAGAATCAGAGAGCTGCCCTGCTGCTCCAGAATATACTCAATTGTAGGTAGTGCAGCCCTGATACGAGTATCATCGGTAATCTTGCCATCTTTCAGGGGTACATTAAAATCAACTCTGCAGAGCACTACCTTATTCTTTAAATCAATATCCCTGACTGTTTTTTTATCCATCTTATTTTACCAGGCGGGCAATAAGATCAACTACCCGGCAGGAATAACCCCATTCGTTATCATACCAGGAGAGAAGCTTAAAAAATCCCTGCCCAATTTTTAAAGTGCTCAAAGAATCGAAAATCGAGGAATAAGTGCTGCCGATAATATCAGCCGACACTAGAGGGTCTGTGCTATATTCAAGAATTCCCTTCATTTTCCCCTCAGCCGCTGCCTGCATGGCCGCATTAAGCTCTTCAACAGAGGGGTCCTTCTCCAGTTTTACGGTCAGGTCAACAATAGAACCGGTAGGTACAGGAACTCGCATGGCAATTCCATTCAACTTGCCCTGAAGCTCAGGGATCACAATTCCCACTGCCTTGGCCGCCCCAGTAGTAGTGGGAATAACAGAGAGAGATGCAGCCCTGGCCCGCCGCAGATCACTATGTGGCGCATCATGGATATTCTGGTCAGTGGTAAAGGCATGAATTGTGGTCATCAGCCCCTCGACAATACCAAAATTATCTAAGAGCACCTTTGCCACCGGGGCCAGACAGTTAGTTGTACAGGAGGCATTGGAAACAATCAGATCGCCATCCTGCAGATCATCATCATTTACACCAAGCACAATTGTCCTGTCTACTCTGTCCTTGGCCGGGACAGTAAGCAGTACCTTTTTAGCGCCCGCTTCAATATGCCAGGCAACCTGATCACGCTTTCTGAATATACCGGTAGATTCCACAGCAACATCAACACCCATATCTTTCCAGGGAAGCTGTTTTGGATCTCTTTCGGCGAGCACTTTGATTCTCTGTCCATCAACAATAATGGCATTTTCCACAACCTCAACCTTCTTGCCGTATCTTCCGTAGATGGAGTCATATTTTAAAAGGTGGGCCAGGGTTTTTGCATCAGTTATATCGTTGATTGCCACAACATCGATCTCCGGACGATCAAAGGCCACCTTGAATACATGCCGTCCAATTCTGCCAAATCCATTAATTGCAATCTTCATTTCTTCCCCCATGTTTTTTTCTATTTGTTCACCCCAATATAAGGAAAAGAGGTGTTTTTGTCAATTCATGATTTAGGTTTAAAGAGCGCAAAGAGGCGATAGAGTAGTCCCTGATCTCTCTCTTCCTCTTCTTCCATACCGGATTCATCTGTAGGCGGTGGCGCGATAAGAATATCTCCCTGATTTATGCGGTCGAAGAATGATTTTTTTATTATGATTCCTTCAGAGAGGTTTTCATCAGTTCTGGTTACGGTAAATTCTCCCAATACATCACTTTCTGCAAATAGAAAGCCAATGCTATCATTTTTTAATCTCAATTTCCCTTTCTTAATAATAATAAAATTATCTTCTTCCTTAACCCCGCTTAACCGCCCCAGATCAACAACACCGCGGTCAAACTCCCTGGTCAGCAGCCGTGCCCTCAGCGGAAAAAGTTCCTCCACTTTTGAGGCAAGTTTAAGAAAAGCATTGCGAACCCGGTCGTTGGCGGTGCGAAAGATATGCATTGTATTCAACCTGGCACCTGTCCCTCCTAAGAACAGATCAGCCCAAATAGAAAAACTTCTCTCTGATTCCTGACAACTTAGAATTATAAAATAATCAATATCCAGTTCCCTGGATGCGCGAAAAGCCTGTTTAAATGAAGTAATAGCAATTTCCCTGTTTACTATGTCAAAACGTTCTTCCTTTTGCAGCATATCAATAAAGTAATGGCTTGAGATCTCTCCTACAGTGGGATGTATCTCTCTATTGGCAGGTATCAGGGTATAAACACCAAGCTTAAGCATATCTTTTTCCACAGCATATTGATCAATTCCCCACTCCACCGATACCTGGTCATACCTCTTACCCCGTGTAGCCTCCAGAGAATCCTGGATTATATTATCCGTATAGCCCAGAGATTTCAGCACCTCAAGCTCTTTGCTGAACTTGGTAATAAAGCCGCGGGTCCTGAATATTTCTGCATAGGCCAGCCGGGCTTTTTTTGATTCCGGGTTAAGTCTTAATGAGCGGCGGTATTCATAGAGCGCTTTATCCAGCAAATTTTTATCTTCCAGCAAGCTCCCCTGCTTAAGATGATAATCACTGAAATTTTTACGGATCTTATCATCCAGCGGCAGTTTTGCCAGCGCAATATTTTCCATAGCAATACGGGAAACCTCATCATCCGGTCTTACTCTTAATGCCCGGCTTAAAGAGTTGATTGCTTTCAGGGTTTCTCCCAGTCTTTCAAAGGCCAAACCGAGCATAAACCAGGAAAGAACATCCTCTCTGTTCCGATTGATCAATTCCTCTAATACAGAAGCAGCTTTGCTTGAACGATCCGATTTCAAGAACACATAGGCAAGATTACGTCTCGCTTCTATCAGATCTGAATCCAGAGCAATTGCAGTAAGCAGATATTTTTCCGCCCTGGGTAATTCTCCCCGGCTTAAAGCAATACGTCCGGCTTCCAGATTAACCTGCGCATCACTGCCGTGATATTTTAAGGCCAGCTCAATATAGGTCGACGAAGCAGAGATATTTCCCTCTGCCTCATGAAGCAGCGCCAGAGATAACAAAGCACGCCGGTTCTGCGGAGCCGCCTCAAGGGTTTCCATATATTTAACTGCAGCACTGCGTGTCTTGCCCGAGGCAATATCCAGCTCGGCCAGTCCGAAGCGTGTCTCAAGATTATTGGGTTCCTTTTTCAATACCTCTTGAAATTGACTGCGGGCGCCTTCAATGTCATTCAGACCGATACGTATTCGCCCCTCCAGGGTATTAAGCCTCAAATTAAAGCGGTCATATTTTTTTGCCTGTTTTACATACTTGAGCGCCTCTTCATACTCCTCCAGGCTGAAAAAACTTTCGGCTAAGCCAATCATTGGTTGAAGGAATACCGGATTCAGCTCTAAAGCAGCACGATAGAACTCTATAGCGCCAGGCAAGTTATCGGTAAGCTGGGCTTTTCTTCCCAATTCATAGAGTACAGCCGGATTTAATTTTTCAGAATAAACAGGTTGCACCAGCAAAGTCAGCAGAACCACCCAAAGGGAAAAAAACTTCAGGAGAGATTTCATTATTCCTTCTTTCCCTCTTTTTTATGTACAACAATCTTAACCGTTAAGATCTTATGTCCTTCCATATGTTGAATAATAAAATCAATTTTCTTATAAGTCATCTTTTCAAATTTAACTGGAATTTTACCAAATAGATCGAAAACAAATCCCCCTAATGTATCAAAATCATCCTCCGGAAGATTAAGCCCAAACTTGCTGTTCAAGTTCTCCAGGCTGGCCCTGCCGTCACACAGAAACACGCCTTCGCTGATCTTCAGGATCTCTTCAGTTTCATTATCAAACTCATCCTGGATCTCACCTACGATTTCCTCGATAATATCTTCAAGACTTACAATGCCGGATGTGCCGCCATATTCATCGACAACCACGGCAATGTGAACACGCCGCCGCTGAAATTCCCGCAGCAGCGAGTTGAGTTTCTTACTTTCCGGCACAAAGTAAGCGGGTCTGATAATTTTTTCTATCTTCGGTTCACCCTCTCCTTTAAC